>DAOVSY010000038.1 GCA_030633365.1 Spirochaetaceae bacterium
ATATCATCACCTAAAACTTCTTTCAATATATCAAATGCTGCCTCAACAAAAGGATTGATATACTCAACTCTCATACATGTACTCCTTTAATTATACTATCTTTTTATATGCTGTAATATTATTACCTTCTATTTTCTTCCAGGCAGTACCTGGAAGTTCTTCATTCTGACCAATTATTAGCAGACCGTCCGGTACCAGTTTTTCCTGAAACTCTGTAATCATTCTTAATTGTTCACTATAACTCATAAAAGATAAAATATCTCTTGCAATAATTATATCAACAGATGGAAAAGTATTGGGATGTGTGATGTCATGATACTCAAATAAAACAATATCTTTTATTTTCTGACTAAACTGGTATTTACTGTTAACAGGAACAATATGCCTGTCCATATATTCAGGAAGACTTTGTTTATCCAGAGTCAAATTAGGTGCATTTGAAATGCTCATTAGATCTTTATCATTAGCCCAAATTTTTATACTTGCTTCACTGAATTTATCTGATAAAAGAGTTGCCATTGAGTAAGTTTCATATCCTTTACCGCAACCTGGATTCCAAACTCTTAAAGTTCCAGGAGAATTATTATTCAGCAAAGAAGAAACTATCCCTCTATAATCTTCACTCCAAAATCGACCTGTATCGGTCGAATAAAATCTTGATAAGAACTCCTCAGAATCCATTTCTGAATGAAGCTGTAAATCCTCAGAATTATTCCCCTTTATGCTTTTCCACTCTGAAAATCTGCTCTCAACCCATTTATTGTTTAAATCTGTTACATTGAATTTACTAAATGTACGCAGAGTTTCAGCAATAAACCCCATATTTATCTCTTCTGGTCTGTTCTCTGTAAACTTTGGAGCAGAAGTGTATTCTGTAGGAACGACTTCTACATCATCAGCATCCTGGCCAAAAATACTTTCCACATCCAAAATTATGTATAATCTACTATCTTTCTCTACTACACCCTGAATGAATTTTATGTTTATATCACCAAAAATGGGATGAGGAGGTTGAATAGTTTCAGAAGAAATACCAACTACCTTATCTATTGAGTCTACAATAACGCCAAGCAAATAATCATCAAGGCGAAGTATTATTAATTCATCGGACTCGTTTTTTTCAGATTTATTGGTAGGGAGATTAAACATAGTACGAAGATCTATAATAGATATTATATCACCCCTTAGATTGTAAACACCTTTAACATATGGAAGAGAATTGGGCACATAGGTAAATTGTGTTGCTTTGGAAATTTCCCTGACTTTCATAATATCAATACTGTAGTCCTTTCCTGCTAAAGAAAAAGCAACCATCTTAAAATCAATATTTTCTACCCGTTCGATAACAGCAGTTCCTGCCTTATCTTCCACAGCGTTCATTCGAATCTCCTATATTTTCCCCTCTACATTATTGAAGCTGACCGTCTTCTTCTATTTTCAATTTCCTGTTTTAATCCAAGATCAAGAAGCTGACTTACATCAATAATCAGAGCGACAATACCATCACCTAAAATTGTAGCACCTGCTACACCAGGAGAACTTGTATATCTATCTCTCAAGGGTTTAATAACAACATCCTCTTCACCTATAAGAGAGTCGACCATCAAACCCATTTTTTTATCACCACTACCAACTATTACAATAAAATTATATTCTCCTGTAGAGTTAGATGAAATATTAAACAATCTATCTAAACGAATAAGAGAAATTACATCTTCTCTAACATTAAAAACTTCATATCCATCTATTACTTTAATTTCCGACGGTTTTATTCTATGACTATCAATTACAGAAGTAATAGGAATGGCATAAACTTCTGAACCAATCCTAACAAGGAGAGCCTGTATAATTGCAAGAGTAAGTGGAATTTTTATAGTTATGATACTCCCCTTTCCAACTTCAGACCAAACATTAACATTCCCATTAAGTTTTTCAATCTTTCGTTTAACTACATCAAGACCTACTCCCCTTCCGGAAATATCTGAAACTTGTTTGGCAGTAGAAAATCCAGCATCAAATATAAGATTAAATGCTTCTACATCTGAAAGAATTTTACTTGGATGTATTACACCTCTGTCGATAGCCTTTGCTCTAACAGCTTCTACATCTATGCCCTTACCATCATCTCCTATCTCGATAATGATCATACTTCCTTCATTTCTTGCTTTTAGCGTTACAATTCCTTCTGCGGGTTTTCCTGCTTCAACTCTGTCTTCAGGACTTTCAATTCCATGATCTACAGAATTTCTTACACAATGAATTAATGGATCAAGAAGATCTTCAATAACAGATTTATCAAGCTCTGTATCTTCTCCAATAATATCTAATTTTATTTTTTTATTTAAAGATTTTGATGCATCCCTTACAAGCCTTGGAAATCTGGAAAATATCTGACTAATTGGAACCATTCTAATTTGCATAACTCCTTCCTGGAGTTCGCTAGTTGTTCGTGCAAGATTTTGTGATGTGGATCGAAATTTTACAATAGTATTTCTAAGATCATCTTTTGATTCTTCAAAGATTTGAAATAAATCACCAAATCGTTCGTTTATTTCTAATTTAATTTCTTTTAGAGTATTACCATTTTGGGATTTCTCAATATACTCAGGTAAAGAATCAAACAGACTCTTTAATCCATCTTTATATTTTTTTCCCTGATCATTTATTTTAGTTTCAACTTGAGTAAAATCATTACCTATCTGATTAAAAGTTGCTTTAGTAATAACTGTTTCACTAACCAAATTTAATAAATTATCAATTCTTCTACTATCCACTCTAAGAACAGATCCAGTATTTTTGCTTTTCTTTAATTCTTTATCTTTGGTTTTATCAGGAACAGAAGCCTTTTTAACTTCTGCTTCAGGTGCAGTCTGACTTATTACAGGAGTATCATCACCTTTTACATCTTTAACCGGTTTTTCATTTACTTTTTCTTTTATTTCTTTCTTAACTGTGGAATCAACTTTACTGTCAGCAGGCTTCAACTCAGAAATTGAATTATCCAGAACAACACCTGGTATATTAAGTTTATTTAAAAGTTGCTCCTCATTCTGACCTGTAGCAACATAATATATAATTTCCGGATGAAAAACATCTTCATACAATTCTTCAAAATCCGGTATGGTTCTAAGAACTACACCGGAACCTTTTAATCCGGCAAAAACCTGTATACCGCCAATGGAATTCATTGGATGGTCTTCATTAAAACGAACTTGAATTTCGTAAACTTTTTCACCTTCGTCCGCAGCTTCCAGAAGTTCAAGAACATCATATTCCGTAAGAGCAGTACTACTTTCAGTGCTACTATCCTCTAGGCTCTCATCTGCTACAGGTGCTTTTTCACTTACAGCAGCTTCAACTGATTTGGTATCAAGAAGACCTTTAAGAGCAGCTGTAATAGCTGTTATATCTTCTTCAAAAATTTTGCCATCCGAACGATAGCTCAGCATTTCTTTAATTACATCAATAGCTTCCAGAAGAACATCTACAGTTTTGGAAAGAACTTTAATATTCCCTTCACGTATCTCATCCAGAACATCCTCTACAATATGTGTAAATCCAGCCAGTTCATTCATTTGAACAGTGGCAGAAGCACCTTTTAGAGTATGGGCAGCCCGGAAAATTTCATCTACAGAATCCATATTCTCAGGATTATTCTCTAAAACCAGTATATTCTGTTCCAGAATATCAATCTGCAACTCTGCTTCCATATAGAAGTCTTTTAATAATTCTTCATTATTAGGGTCTAAATAATCACTCATACTGCAATAATCATCATATAAAGAGAAGTTAAAGTCAAGTAAGATTTTTAAATATTAAACTAAACTAATATATCTAAGTCCCAATAATATAGTATAGACAGTAAGGAAGCTTTGTATTTTTATAATTAGGGTATAAACTTAAACTAAGGCTGATCGCAAGGAGTTTTTGGAATGATTTTTACTATTAAGAAGTGCTTTGGAATTTTTATTATTCTAATTTTATTAATATCGGTAAATCTAAATGCTGCAGATCTGGAAATCCCTAAAATGGAGCTAATAACAAGAGCAGATATTGGTTCCGGGTCACCAGAACTCCTGACCCGGGGAAAAATTGATTTAAAAATAGGTGGCGGGTACAAACTGGGAGGAAGTTTAGTCCTGGGATTCGATAGTGCTGATCTGGGATACACTGATACAGCGCTGGATCCTGCTATTGAAGATTCTGCTTCAATAGCTACTTATCTAAACAATCAGACCTACCTGCAGTTTCAATCCGCAGAAGTTACCATTAGAGATCTTTTCTCAACTCCTACAGATTTTACATATTTTACAGGGAAAACTGATGTTCTTGCCTCGGGTGACGATTTTTCTACAATTTTTGGAGCTGTCCCTATAGCAACAAGATATAGAGGTTATCTGTATTTTACTGACAGTGAATTTGATGGGATACATACAATAAATGGAACAGGTTTAAAATTATCAAGTACATTCGGCAGTGAAAGGAATATTACTTCAGCATATATCTATCAGGATGGATATTTAGGACCTGGATATTTTTCAGGTGATATAAGAACACTCTTTAACTTTGAAAAAATAAAAATAGAAGGCTTTCTGGGATCAACTTTCCCTGTATCAGATTATGGATATTACAGAGGTGGTTTACTATTTTATTATAACCCTGGAACTACAGGAGAATTTTTTGCTCAGGTAGGTGTTCCTCAGTGGAATCCGGCAGAGAATTTTACAATAGAAAGACTTTTTTTTCTTTTTGAACCAAGAATAAAAATCAATCCGGTAACAATTATTTTTACCCTATTCTGGCATCCAGGATATTATTTACAAACAACAACAGCAGATACGGGATCTTCTGATGTTCATATAAACTTTATGATTGGTGAACCCGAAGTAAGTACATTTTCCGGTGGACTTGAAGGCAGTGTAACTTTTGATTCATCAGCAGCAACAGATCAGTTTGGTGTAAAAGTTTCCCCATACTTAAGTGCTATCACTTCCGGTGTTATTTGGAATATAATGTTAAATACAAAGCTGTTTCCCTACTCATTGGAAGATATGTTTGAGGGTGTAATCAGTGTTAAAGCGGAGTTCTAGATGAAAAGAGTAATATTAAGTATCTTATTTATATTTTCTATTTTAATACCTGTTGTGGGTATGGAGATATCTACACTTTTCCATATTAGTGATATTTCCTTTGATAAAACAGATACTGTACCAGTGTCCAGTTTTTCGGGAACCTATTATCCATGGGGAATAAGTGTCTTTGGAAACGACGAGATTAGTGATGATATGTCCTTAAAAGCAGGTATTTTCTACGACCCGGTTCTTAGATATACTACATACACTCTTTTTGAATATCAGCACGAATTCTTTAAACTGGGAGTCGGCCCTTTTTTTGGAATATTTAATACTCCTGGAACTATCCTGAAATCTGGAATATCAACATCTGTAAGAGTGGAAATACCTGGATTATTATATGCATCCTTAAAAGCAGACAGTTCTATTGGTTCCCGTTTTGTCAAAGTAGGTGATTATATTCAGGAATTTAATGAAATTGCAGTAGGATACTATATTCCAAATGCAATCTGCTCTGTTAGCCTTACTTCTAAATCTTTTGTTACAAAACAAACTTCCAGTCTTGAAGTTGATGATAGTTTTAGAGAATATGCATTTAAAGTAGATATGTTTCAAAAAAATGTAGCTTTTAGAGCCATGCTGTCTTTTGCATACCAAACTCTGACCAGAACCTATTTAGATACAGATTTTTCGACAAGTACAGAAAACACTCTAAACTCATTAATACTGGGTACAAATTTTACTTTTCAGCTGGCAGATGGGTTTAGCCTTATCACCAATCTGGAAAGTAATGTTTATTCATTTGGATATAATGATTCAACGCCCCTGACAATGCCAACAAGCGGCCCTGGTATATTTCTTTTCCGTTTAACTACAGGAGTCAGTCTGGATCTTGATGTCTTTAAACAATAAATTTATCTATACTATAAAAAAGCCCTCTTTAAAAAGAGGGCTTTAATTTCTAATCCAAAGACCAATCTATTTAGTCTTCATTTAATTTTTATCTAAGCTTATTCTTCTACGTCTGGATCTCTGTGAAGTAATTTATCTTCAAGAGCTCGTAAAACCTGCTTTTCACCAAGTTTATTCCATTCAGCTGTTCTTCTGGACTCTTCCCTTTCTCCAAGAATACCCCAAAGAGCTTCATTATCAATATCATCTACACCAGGTAATACTGCAAGATCATAAGTCAACTTTACATCTTTAATATAAGTTATTACATCACCACCATCCTGGGCAGCATCTTTATATAGAATAAACCCGACAAGTTGTCTCATAGGTGTTGTTCTTGGATACAAAGGAAACTTCTTAAGTTCTCTGTTTCTTACATCATCAATATAAGCAGGATTAACCCATCCAAGTTGTCTCCAGCCCTTAAAATTAAGATAATCCATAAATACATTTCGTTCTTCACCATTTTGATCTCTAACTATAAGACCAAGACCATTTGTAAAGTTACTTCCGTATACATTCATTGCAATACTCTTCATGGCACCTACGTTTTTAACAACACCATAACCATCAAACTTACTTCCTGCTCTGTCATTTTCATCTTTCTGCATATAAGCAGGAATTTCAAATGGAGGCTGTACTATTGCGTAAGCATTAAATGGATCTTCAGGGAAATGAACCCTTATACCCATTACTGTGTCACCACCAAAACTTAAGGCATCAGCCTTAACAGGTGCTTCCATTGTATATGATAATTTCTGATTAAGTACTGTTCTTGCTGAAGAGTTAAGTACAACACTCCATTGTTCAATTGCCAAAGAGGTCTTCATTAATTCTTTCTCTTCATCAGTATAACCAACCCCTGCTTTTGAGGAAAAATCTACAAGAGTAGCACTATTATTGCCATCTTCCATGTCTCCAGTCAAAGTAGAGAAATCGATAAGTACCGACTCTACAGCAGAAACTGAAAAACTTAACGCAACAAGCATAATAATAAGAAGGATTCCGAACCGTTTCATCTATTGCTCCTTTAAAACCATTTTCAATAAGTATCTAAAATTATACGCAATGATTTTTTTTTGTCAACAATTTTTCTTTTTTTTTAGACACTTCGACAATTTAATATCATTTTATACCCACCTGGAGTGTTTGACCATCTACTGAAAGGGTTATTTCCTCTAATTTTGGGAAATTATATCTAAGATTTTCCCTTAAAATCTCCAACATATCAGATTGAATTATACTAAGTTCATTTTCTGAAACTATCAGATCGGCAGAAAAATCTATAAAAAGTAAAGATCTGTTTCGCAATAACAAGTTTTGCAGCCTGGTATCTTCCGGAATTACTCTAAGATGATCAATGTTATACGGACCAAGTATAAGCTCATTTACAAATAATTCAATATCATCCTCCAGAGATTTCTGCCTTGGAACCCTGCGTATTTCTCCGGAATAAGTATCTCTACCCGGGAAAAAGAAAACTCTTCTGACAAGATTATTATCTGCAATATAAAATATAAGTAATGAGCTTAGTAATAAAAATAGTAATATTGATATAAGTATAAGTGATCTTTTATCTATCTTTAAAGTCATATATTATTCTCCGGAAGAGTATTGTGTTTCAAAATGATTAATAAAACTGCTTATCCCATTATAAATCCCTTCACTGATTTTCTTCAAGTGTATACCATCACCTAAAATCCGGGCCTCATCCTGGTTTGTTATAAATCCAAGTTCCACTAGTACTGCCGGCATTTTTGCATTGCGTACTACAAACCAGGATTCTTCTTTAAGACCACGATCGAGAATTATATCTCCAACATTGTTAATAAGACCTTTTTGAATACTTTGAGCCAACAGAATACTTTCTACTGTAATTTCCTCTTCAAGCATAGTGTTCAATATTGGGATTACATCCTGAAGTTCACTCTCCATTACACTGTCATCAAGTAACTCCCTACGAAAGTCAGGAGGCAGATACCAAACTTCAAATCCATTTGCTTTCGAGTTAAGAGAAGCATTTGCATGTATAGAGACAAATATTATAGATTCATTCTTTTCAAGTTCAATTTTATTTGCAATTATTGTACGTTCTTCAAGAGTTATAAAGTCATCTGTAGATCTTGTTAAGATAATCTCTTTATTCGGATAGGTTCTATTTAATTCTGCTGCAACTTCCCTTCCAACTTCCAGAACTATATTTTTTTCCTGAAGCTGAACCATTTTTCCATCCTCAGTGTAATTACCAATAGCTCCAGGATCTTTACCACCATGCCCAGGATCTATAATAATGGCTTTAATACGCAGAGAATTCTTCTGAGCTATGGTTAAAGCAAAGAAATCAATAATTAATTCTGCAGCCTGGGGAGAAAAGAATATATCTCCATTACTGCCTCTAATAATTTCCATGGTTTTTGATTTTTCTGAATAATTAAGAAGTAGAAAAGGTGTATCAGGTTTAAATACTACTGACTTGCCATATAAAAACAGTTCTCCTATAGATCTGATAGGATCCCAGCGTAGCCGTGCAGTCGTTTCAATAACTATACTGCTTAAAGAGATCATACTATCTCCGGATTCCTCTCCAGATACAATTCCTAAAATAAGAACCAGGATAATAAAACCTATTATTAATATTCTTTCCATCGTGAAAATAACTCCAGGAGATTTTTTTTGTCTTCTATAGTTTTTTGAATACTATCCATTACCCAAACACCACCCTGAACCCCGCCTCTAAGAAATGCTCTGTAAAAAAGCTTACCTAAGACAAAGCCACCTTCAAAACCATTAACTTTATCACCTTTAATCAAAGATATCTCATTCAAAGATACAACCTTAATTTCTTTACCAGGAATACTTTTGTATTTTTGATCCAATACTTCATTAAAAGCTAAATCTATTGTTTTACCATGCCATTCAACTATCGATTCCTCTTGTAATCCGGATAATGATATTATACCTGTTTTATTTTCCCGAATAAACTTAAAATCAGGCATCTTCCCCAAAGCATCAATATTTTCTTTAACTGCTAAAACAAAGGCATTTTCTACCCATGACTGAAGCTGGCCGAATAGAAACTCTTCGGTATTTTTATTACAAGCCTCAAGACGGATAAAAATTTTCCTGCAAGCTTCTTCTGCTGAGTTAATTGCACTGGTTCTTTTATTATTGACTGCAATAAAATTTCCAGCTTTTTCTACATTATTTTCTGGAAATTTAACACTGTCACCAATATTAACCCTTAAAAAAAGATCATTTATATTTTTATCCAGTTTTGCATTCTCAGTTCCACTTATATTTTTTACTATACCAGGAATAGACAAGAATGCTCTTTCTGCAGAAGTTTTCTCAAAATGAGGAGTTAGACTCCCAGGATTTATACCCACAGCAATTTTCAAGGCCTCTTTAGTTAGAGGAACCCCGGAAGAGTAAGGAAAAGTCCATCCGGACATATATCCACCGGAAAGGCGGGCGGCAATCTCCCCAATATAAACCTTACCCCTGTTTAATCTAATATCTCCTTTTGCAGCTCCTTCAGTAATCCCCAAAGCTCTTACAGCAGTCTTAAAGGTAGAAATTATCTTCTCCGAAAGTTTTGATTCTACTAAAGAAGGAATTGTATGCCCCATTTCAATAAAATAGGGAGGATAAAAGATATTCCTGTCTGCAAATCCACAAATTGTAATCTCATTTTTATAAACTAAAGCATCTATACTGAATTCTGCACCATCCAAATACTCTTCAATAATAACAGATCCGGATCTTGAAAATTTTAATGCTTCCTTTACGGCAGTTTGAAGCTGCTCATAGTTATCTGTCCTACGAATGCCTCTTGAACCCATATTATCCACAGGTTTTACAACAAGAGGAAATTCAATACCACTTTTAACAAGGCTGGAACAATTAACCGGAGAATCATTACTAACAGTAATAAATAATGGAGAAGGAATATTGTGAGCTTTAAATGCTTCTCTCATTTTCCCTTTATTACTTGCATTTATTGATGCTTCAATACTAATACCTGGTAAATTTGCAGCAGATGCAACTCTGGCAACTGTTTCAGAAAAATCAGTTCCTGCAGTAAATACTCCATCCAGACCAATACTTGTTTTATACTTAAGAGCAGCTTTTATCATTCCTGCTGTATCTTTAAGGTCTGTATTCTCAAAGTAATCAGCATATTTTCTACCGGGGACATTGCTTACTCCATCTGCAACAATAGTTTTCCAGCCCATTTCTTTAGCAGCTTTTATTGCAGGAAGCTGCATCCCTCCACCACCAAGAATTAAAATAGTTATTTCAGACATTGGGTTCCCTTATTTTTATTGCATAAACCTCAAAAGTATCACCCAGTTTGAATAGCCGGCTAACAAGAATCAATATTTTGTACCCCAATGTTGATTTTATCCTTGAAAATCCTGGAAATCTTTCAGGATGATGCCCTGTAACCCTGATTTTTTTTATCTTAAATCCGTATTGCTTCAATATATTAATAGATATTTCAGGATTCCAGATAGTTATATGATCAGTTGGGCTTTTATCTAAAAATTTTGTCATTTGCTTTCTGGCACTAATACCGCTGCTGTTGGGAGTTGAAAATGCAAACACTCCTCCTGGTTTGAGAATGCTGTTAACCTTAACTAAAATATCACCAGTATTTTCAAAGTGTTCAATAACATACCACATGGAAACAACATCAAATTCTTTTTCTATTACAGCATTGTTAAAAGAACTTGTTAAAACCTGAAATCCTAGTTCTGAACGAACATATTCTGATGCTTCGGGTATTATTTCCACTCCTGTAGGCATGTATCCAGACAGGGAAGACTCTGCTAAAAAAGGTCCATATGCACAACCCACATCCAGTAATTCAGGATCATGGCCATCTAAACCTCTATTTACTAATATATTGTTTATTATTTTTAGTCTTCCACTTGCAAATTTTTGAATACTTTTAAAATCTTCAAGATAAGTCCGGCCATACTGTTTTTTATAATCCTCAAAAAAATATTTCTTTTTATAACTATCTTTAACAGGTAAATAGTTATGCTGAAAGGTCATATGACAATTTGAACAGAGATAGAAATTTTTTGATTCAAAACGATGGGATATGTTTGCAGGATTACAATTATTTTTGCATACAGGACATATTGATTCAGTTTTATTTATAGATAAAATTAAATCTTTGAGTTTTGTATAGCTATTAGGAATATATTTTTTCTGAAGAGTTTTGTAATCAAATCCAGAAGATACAAACTGATCCAATTTATTCTTATTTGGTTTTTCTATACCTATTTCCATAAATCCACACTTTTTTGATAAATTTTTATGATAGGAGGAAGGATTTAGAAGGACAAAAGGTACACCGGAAGCCAAAGATTCAAATGCAGTTAAACCAAAAGAAGTAAATATCAAATCAAAATCTTTTAGAATGTTTTTTAAATTTTTAATACTGGTAATTTTACTCACAGACTGTGAATAACTATCTGAATTAATTTTTATATTGCTTACAACAGTTATGTCTGAACCCGGGAAATAATTATATTTATTAAAAAAATCCAGTAATGCTATTGTGAGGTTCTTTGGATCTTCTCCACCAAATGAGATTAGTATTTTTTTATGTAAAAAAGTAGAACTGTATGATCTTCGCATCGGAAGATCCATAAGTCCTGCAGACGACACATTTGGCTTAACAGGGCTTCCTAAAGATGGAATAATATCAATTAGATAATTGAACTTCCCTCTACTGGTGCCGCCTTCATCAATCCCTATAAGAAAACCTTTTAAAGACAAATTATTAATCAGTTTAAAAGGACTGTCTTTATAATCAACAACAATAAAGTCCCAATGTTTATTTTTTGGCAATGAGTATGAATAAATGTCCTTCTGCTCCACACTATCATTGAGGAGTTTTTTATATACATCAGGTATTTCTTTTATTGATATAAAAATTGAAACAGTAAAGCTTTTCTTTAAATCATTATAAAGACTAATCATCCTTCTAAGGTGACCTGTTCCGTTACCTTCAACACAGACAGGAACAAGAAGATATGTATTACTTAGCATTTATTATTGGGCCAAAGGATAATATTCTTCTGTTATATTCAATCTAAGCCAGGAAACAAGATTTTGAATATCTATAGGCTGCCCTCGATAAAGCTGCCTGTATATCTGCTTTATTTTACTATAATCAAATTCTGTATCAAGTGTTACCCTTGTATCAGGGCAGTAGTATTCAGAAGAAACAGGAACCCTTTTGATACTGAACTCCTTATCTCTAAAATATAAAAAAGGGCTGACATGTTCTTTTTCATAAGAATTATCAGACAAACTATTTGCTTTTAGAATAGCTTCTGCTTTTAGGATTTCAACACCAGTGCCAATAGGAATTCCAGTAAAACCGCTGTAATCTGCATTTTTAAGAAGATGATAGTCCAGAATTTTATTTGCCAATCTGCCTGAAACAAGAGGATTATCTCCAGTTGCTCTTATTACAGTGGAAACAGAAAAGTGTTCTATTGCATCAGCATATCTTTTTAAAACATTATCTTTATCCCCTGCAAATACTTCATAACCCCATTTTTCGGCCAGAGGTTCTAATTGAAAAGCACTGGAAGAATCTGTAAGTAATGCAAATATATCTGCTTTAACAACTTTAAGACTCCTCATTGCCTGTTCAATAACAGTATAATCTTCGAGAGGAAGAAGAGCCTTGCCCGGTAGACGTGTTGAATCCAGTCTTACCTGTAAAAATACACCTGTCATTATTCCCGTACCTCCCAAAGATTTGTCACCTGTCTGGCATCACAATTAAAACGGAATTTATTAATTTCCACCCATTCTTTAGCTGCTTTATATTCCTTTAAAGAAGAGTATAAAGAAGAACCCGATTTAAAACTGTAAGCTAATAATTTCCCCCAACTTATAAAAGCATTATCTCCGGAAAATCTTAAAATTAAATTTTTCAGATAAAACATATTATAATACTTATCCGGGGTTGTATCTTCCGGAAACTGTTCCAGAAGGTATTCTATTTTTATTCCGGTATTGAAAGTAATTGAATCCCCCCACATATGAACTCTGAATCCAAAATCAAGTTTCTGCCAATAATTATTTTTAATATTAAAATCAAATCCACCACTTAATAAAAATTTTTCTTTATTATAAATTCCTGAATAATCAAAAGGAAACAAAGTCGCAGCTCCATTGGATGAGGGCATAAGGGAAATCATCTTTAATCTACTGCCATAAAATGATGGAGCCATTAAGGAAGGAACCGTTTCATATTTAGTACTTTGTAAAATTGGAACAGAACATAAATCTTCAGAATTATCCACATGATTCAAAAACTTTTCAGTAAATCTATATCCAGGCTGCATGTCATCCCAAAAAACCATGACACTTCTTCCGGTCGATTCCAGTATTCCAATGTTAATCTGCTCTCCGGGAGTAGCACTTTTCCCAAGAATAAGAAACTTGACCTGAGGAAAACGAACTGAAAGAGACTCTACATCATAGGTACTTGAAGGCCCCTGAACAGACATAATTTCAACGTCCC
>DAOVSY010000004.1 GCA_030633365.1 Spirochaetaceae bacterium
CAACCCTGGAAATTATAGAAAACAGCGGGCATGTACCCCAGGAAGAAACTCCTGAATTATTTATTAAAGCAATTGAACCCTGGTTGGATTTGAACTTTTAGATTTTTTAAACACGATCTCTGCATCTATTTCTCAGGTGTAGAGATATCCTTTTAGTTATTGACAGCTCTTGAATAATTACCTGAATAATTAGATAAATACACCATGTTTCTCAAAGATAAATACAATAAACAAAAAAAATCTCTCAATTTAAATTTATATGCAGATGATGATTCAAAACTATTAAAATCCAATAAAGATTCTCCTGTTGGTCATGAAGTTCCTCTGGTTGTTTTTGAATATTCAAGAGCCGGAAACCTTCACAAAATGATACTTCCAGTTCTCCCAAAACTAATTAGAGCAATTTCTTCAGCTATGAAAAGCTATAGAGATGTAAAAAAGAACAAAATATCAGATAAAACAAATATTATTTCTGACAATATAAATAAAATTGAAAACTATGCTAAATCTTTAGGTTGCAGCCAGATTGGATATACAAAAGTTGAAAACTGGATGATTTTTAAGGGAAAGACTATTCTATTTCCTAATGCAATAGTTATTACAATGGAAATGGATAAAAAAGAGATAGCAAAAGCTCCTGGAAACAGAACCCTCAAAGAAGTTTTTAGAACTTATCAGGATCTAGGTTCAATTGTAAATAAATTAGCTGATTATATTAGAACACTGGGTTTTCAGGCTCAGGCAGGACCAGCACTGGGCGGAGATGTAATTTATCCTGCTCTGGCAGAAGCTGCAGGATTAGGCGCAACAGGACTCCATGGACTTCTAATATCACCTGATACCGGTTCAAGTCAAAGAATTGCAGTAGTTTACACTAATATTGAAAATTTACCTTTTTCAAATAAAAACCCACACCTATGGATAAAAGATTTCTGCAAAGTCTGTAATAAATGTGTTAAAAAATGTCCAGGAGAAGCAATATATTCTGAAAGTGTAAAAACAGGAAAATATACAGAATCCCATATAAATATGGAAAAATGTGCAGTTCCTTTTGCAAATGATTTTGGATGTACCGTATGTATTAAGGAATGTGTATTTACCAGTAATACCTATTTAAAAATTAAAACTGGATTTTTAAATAATTAGCCTTGCCTAATTGACCTTAACTTAGCATTACTATATATATTGGTTTATCTATATTTATACTACAAGGAATAAATATGTCAAATGAACCTATATCAAAATTAAAAGCATTTGTACCATCCTGGCCTTCTGTAATAATGGGCACCGGTGCTTTGACAATAGCCCTAAGTCTCGCAGGTAAAGTGCTGCCTTTTTTAAGTTATTTTGCATCTGTTTTTCTTATAATTTCTACAATCATGGCTGTTTTTATACTTGCAACATGGTTACTTCGGGTAATTCATCATCCTATGCAACTTTGGGAAGATTTAAAACACCCTGTTACAGGAAGTTTTGTTCCAACAATGCCAATCTCTTTAATGATACTGGCTCTTGTATATATCCAGGTGGGACCCGGTCTTATAGGTCAGGATCTTGCTTATAGTGCAGCATGCAGTTTATTCTGGATTGGAACTGCAGGTATTTATCTTTTCAGCTGGATAATAATTCCTCTGCTTTTTCAGAACGAAAAGGTAAGTTACGATCATGGGACTTTTGGATGGTATATACCCCCGGTAAGTCATCTCCTTATACCTGTACTTGGATTTGATCTTCTTCATATAACCCATAGCGGTGATCATATCTCAATTATTATGGCTGTTTCACTAATAAGCCTGGGCATAGGACTCACTTTATTTCTTCTTGTAGGTGCAAATATTTTTCATAGATATCTCTATGGTTCATCCCCAAAGGGGAAAATGGCTCCAACAATAATGATAGGTCTTACTCCAACAGCTATTTTGGCTATTATACTGGTCAAAGTAATAGCAATGATACAGATATCTCCTACAAGTATTATCAGTGCTTCTGATCTTGCTCTCTGGATTGGCCTTCCCCTTTGGGGATTTTCCATGTGGTGGCTTGTTCTCTCTGTAATAAAAATTACTACATTCTTAATTAAAGACAAACCATCATTTTCTTTAAGCTGGTGGGCAATCACTTTCCCCCTGGGAACCGCTTCAATATCAACTGGAGCCCTGAATAAACTATTAAAGCTTCCAGTTATGGATTCTATCCTTGTTACAATGACATTATCTCTTCTCGTAATCTGGTTAATTGTAACAGCACTTACACTAAAGGGCTTAAAAAATAGTACAATATTTGAGGATTAAGACAGACAGGTATACATAATCCAATGGTCTTCAATCCAGTGTTGATAATAAATTCAGGATTGAAGCCCCTTCGGGATTATTTATCTGAAATATTTCTGTTTTACAAAAGGTTTATAATCAATAAGAATAATAAATCCAAAGAAAATAATGCCATTAAGAAAATATGCTACCTGCATCCACCATGGTCCATGGAAAATATTGAGAATTGGCCATCCTGGATATTGAGTACCGTAATCAAGATGAATACCTGCAAGATTGTATCCAAAATACTCAACAAAAATTAAGGCAACAGAATAGATGACCGATATTTTAATCCATTTGGTCCACCAGCTATTTGCATTTATTCGGGAATATAATCCTAAATATGCCAAAAAAAGAAAAATCGGCCAAGCAAGAATAGGAAAAAGGGAAACACCCCTGAAAGAGTAACTAAAAACATCGGAATAACCCGTATATAATCCTCTTCCTATAAAAATCCAGATCCAGGAAACCAACATTGCAGGGAGAAAAGCCCATATCCTGTTCCTTTCCATAACAGAGCTAAACAGGACAATCAAACTACAGCCATACAACATTCCAATTTCTTTATTAATAAAAAAAAGAATAAAAAAGGAGATAACACCTGTAAGCCAAACAGCTCTTTTAATCATATATTAATCTGTCCAATACCATATTATTTTATTGATTGTATATTCATACACTAAACTAATTATATTGTTAAGAGGAAATATAAATTTTCAATCAGATACCAGCGCTATAAATAATCTGAATTGGAAATCACGCCCATATATTTCACCCCATTTGCAAGTACTCTTAATTAATGGTATCTTATAAGTGTGTAGGGGCTTTTGACTTACAGTTAACTGCGTTTGTACCTTTCGAATATCAGCCTATTAAAATGTAGACACAATTATCGATTGCAGGACAGGGAATACTTATCACTGTTCTACTGTTTCAAGGAGTGAGAATGAGAACTAAATTTAAGGCATATACCTCAAAAAATTTCCATGATATAGAGCAGTTAAAAAAACTGTCTCCTGGAATTCTTTTGAGAATGGAAGCTGTTGCTAAGGTTCTCCCATTTCGAACCAATAACTATATAACTGACAATCTGATTAACTGGAATAATATCCCTGAAGATCCAATATTTCAGCTTACTTTTCCTCAACCGGAAATGCTTAATGAAACAGACCTGCAGAGAGTTATTAAACTTATGCAGGAAGATAGAAGCAAACTTAATGAAGAAGTCAGACGAATACAGATGGAAATGAATCCTCAGCCTGCAGGTCAGCTGGAACTAAATACTCCCAGTCATAAAGGTACCAAAATTAAAGGTATTCAGCATAAATATAAAGAAACAGTGCTATTTTTTCCTGAACAGGGGCAAACTTGTCATGCATACTGTACCTACTGCTTCAGATGGGCTCAGTTTATAGGTATAGATGAACTTAAAATGGCAACCAGAGAATCACAGGAACTTATAGATTATCTGAATAAGAACCCAAAGGTAACAGATTTACTAATTACTGGCGGTGATCCTATGATTATGAAAACAAAACTTCTTCGAAGGTATATTGAAGATATTATTAAATCGAAACCAGGTGGCCTAAAAAATATAAGAATAGGAACTAAAGCTCTATCCTATTGGCCCTACAGATTTACAGAAGATGAAGATTCAGAAGATCTAATATCTTTGTTTAAAGAAATAATGGCCGAAGGGTTCCATCTTACAATAATGGCTCACTTTACCCATCCTGTAGAAATGGATACTCCTGAGGTCAAAGAAGCAGTAAAAAGAATTCTTTCTACTGGTGCTACAATACGATGTCAATCTCCTGTTCTAAAACATATTAACGATGATGCTGATTTATGGGTGGAGATGTGGAGTAAGCAGGTAACAATGGGAATGATCCCTTACTATATGTTTGTAGCAAGAGATACAGGACCAAAAGGTTATTTCAACCTTCCATTGGAAGAGACATATGAAATATTCAGCAGTGCATTCAGCAGGGTTTCCGGCCTTGCAAGAACAGCCAGAGGACCCTCAATGTCTACAAAGTCAGGAAAAATCCTGATTGATGGTATATTAAAAAGAGACTCACATAAATACTTTATCCTTAAATACATTCAATCCCGTACACCAGAAATGGTTAACCGTATTTTTCTCGCAAAATATAACCCGGAAGCAGTCTGGATAAATGATCTTGAACCTGCATTTAAAGCTGATGAACTCTTCTTTAAATTTGGGGAAAAACACATGCTCATCGATGAAGATAATTTAGATGATGATTTTGATGACGAATATGCTTTTGCATAGACATCGTAAAAGCCTCGCATAGAGAAAAGTATAGTAAAAATAAATATTTATATATCTTTACCAAAATATTGTAATTATTAAAAATAATCCTTGCAAATAGCGACTCTTGCTATTATAGTTACTGCTTCACTGGCTCAATTCCAAATATTGTTTCTAACAAACAAACCTGGTCGTGCGCTTCGCTTACGGCTCGGCCATGCAACCTAAGGAGGATTTAAAATGATGCTGCAAGGTCTTACATTAACAATCGTAGGTATGTCGGTAGTATTTGTTTTTCTTACCATTCTGGTATTTATTATGAAGCTTATGGCAGCTTTTATACCAAAGTATTTTCCGGATGATAATACAAACAAACAGGCTAAATCCAAACAAACTAAAAAAGAATCTATTAAAAATCAGGAAACTCTCTTACAGAATGCCAATGAGGCATTACCAATTGCGGATAAAGCAATTCCAATGGGAGAAGCAGAGATTGCGGCCGTTATTGCTGCTGTCAAATCATACTCAAAGATATAGAAGGGGTAATATAAAATGAAAAAACGAGTCGATTTTATGGTCACAGCTTTTCGTGACGGTTTTCAATCAGTTTACGGCGCAAGGGTATTTACAAAAGATTTTATACCAGCAGTTGAAGCAGCCGTTGATGCGGGAATTACCCATTTCGAAGCTGGTGGAGGTGCAAGATTCCAATCTCTGTATTTCTATTGCAATGAAGATGCCTTTGATATGATGGATCAGTTCAGAGCTGCAGTAGGTCCGGATATAAATTTGCAGACCCTTGCCAGAGGTTCAAATGTTGTTGGTCTTGAATCACAGTCAAGAGATGTTATTGATCTCCATGCAAAGATGTTTACAAAACATGGGATTTCAACTATTCGTAACTTTGATGCTTTAAATGATGTTAATAATCTTATTTATTCCGGGGAAAGAATTGTAGCAGCCGGTGCAAAACACGAAGTATGTATAACTATGATGGAACTTCCACCAGGTGCTTCAGGAGCACATGATCCTGAGTTCTATATGGGTGTTTTAAAAAATATTATGGATGCAGGAATTAAATATGATTCAGTCTGTTTTAAGGATGCATCCGGAACTTCTGCTCCTGCAAAAGTTTATGAAACAATTAAGCAGGCAAGAGCTCTTCTGGGAGCTGATGCAAGAATTGTTTTCCATAGTCATGAAACTGCAGGAACAAGCATAATTACCTACAAAGCTGCTATTGAAGCAGGAGCAAATCAAATAGACCTTTCTATGGCACCAGTGTCCGGGGGAACCAGTCAACCGGATATTGTTACGATGTGGCATGCACTCCGGGGTACAGATTATGACCTGGATATAGATATTAATAAAATAATGAATGCAGAAGAAGTATTTAAAAACTGTATGAAAGATTATTTTATGCCACCCGAAGGGAAGAAGGTCGAACCTCTAATGCCTTTCTCACCAATGCCTGGTGGAGCTCTGACTGCAAATACACAAATGATGCGTGATAACGGAATTATGGATAAATACCATGATGTTACAGCAGCTATGGGAGAAGTAATTGAGAAGGGTGGATACGGAACATCAGTTACCCCTGTCTCCCAGTTCTATTTCCAGCAGGCATTTAACAATGTAATGTTTGGTCCCTGGAAAAAGATTGCTGATGGTTATGGTAAAATGGTTTTGGGATATTTTGGAAAAACTCCTGTTGCTCCGGATTCTGATATAATGAAACTTGCAGAAAAGCAGTTAGGTCTCAAACCTACAACTAAAATACCAGTAGATATAAATGATGCTGATCCTGAAAAAGGGATCAAAATTGCAACAAAAAGACTTGAAGATGCAAAACTACCTGTAAACGATGAAAATATTTTTATATCAGCAACTTGTAAAGATAAGGGTATTACTTTTCTCCAGGGTAATGCAAAAATCGGAGTTAGAAAAATTGACCCCAATGCTAAGAAAACTGAAACTCCAGCTAAATCTGCAGAGAAGACCCCTACTGATTTTACAGTTAAAGTAAATGCAAATGAATATAACGTAGAGATGAAAGGAAATAAAGCCATTGTTAATGGAGTGGAATATAATATTTCTGTAAAAGAAGGCCTTAGTGCTAAACCAGTGCAAAAGTCAATACAAAAAACAGCTCAGCCAACCCCTGTTAAAACTCCTGCTGTAAAATCAGCTCCTGCATCAGCTTCAGAACCTGTTCCTGGAGGGAAAAAGAGTATTGAAGCACCTTTACCAGGTATTTTACTAAAAATTCTTAAAAATGTTGGTGACAGAGTAGAAGAAGATGAAGTAATTATGATTGTTGAATCCATGAAAATGGAGACAGAAATAAATGCACCTTCATCCGGAACTATAAGCGAACTTCCTATTAAGGAAAACAGTCAGATTGTAGCAGGTGATACTCTTGTGGTATTAACAGCAGATGCATCTTCAGCGCCAGCAGCGACTCCAAA
Organism: Spirochaetaceae bacterium; assembly: GCA_030633365.1. Next base: position 7,056 of record DAOVSY010000004.1, read on the forward strand.
GGTTGTTCCTTCAGCACGGACTGCAACTGTACAAAAAGTAGCTCAGCCTGTGAAAGCTGCACCAGCAGCAAGAACAGCTCCTACACAAAAGACAGCTGCTCCTGCAGAACCTTCATCATCCAGTGGTAAACAGGAAATTATTGAAGCACCGCTTCCCGGACTTGTTTTAAAAATGGTTAAAAGTGTTGGTGACTCCGTAGAAGAAGATGAAGTAATTATGATTGTTGAATCCATGAAAATGGAAACAGAGATAAATTCCACCGCCACAGGAACAATAACAGACATTCCTGTTAAAACAGGTGATCAAATTATTGCCGGCGATACGCTTGCAGTAATTAATTAGGGAGAATGATAAAAATGATTATGAATTATTATAATGCGATAAAATCTATCACTTTTTATCATCTTGCAGGGGATTTCAAATGGATATATTAAACTCCTTATTAGCTTTCTGGAGCCAGACAGGAATTGTTAATTTTACATGGCAGCAGGCTGTTATGATTTTTATAGGTATTTTATTAGTCTATCTGGCAATTAAAAAAGGATTTGAACCACTGCTTCTCCTCCCTATTGGGTTTGGTGCAATCCTCGCCAATATACCAATAGCACATATTGCAGGGCCTGAAGGATTTCTTGGAATAATCTCAAGCTTTGGAATTTCGAACGGGCTGTTTCCTCTGCTCATATTTATGGGTGTCGGTGCAATGACTGATTTTGGTCCATTACTTGCAAATCCTAAAACGGCCCTGTTAGGTGCAGCAGCTCAGTTTGGTATTTTTACAACACTGCTGGGGGCTTTGGCTCTTTCTAAATATGCAGGATTCGACTTTGATCTTTACGATGCTGCAGCAATAGGGATTATTGGTGGTGCAGATGGACCAACCGCTATCTTTGTAGCAAGAAAACTGGCACCAGATCTACTTGGTGCCATTGCTGTGGCAGCTTATTCCTATATGGCATTAGTTCCAATAATACAACCGCCTCTTATGAGGCTCTTTACAACAGAGCATGAACGAAAAATTAAAATGGAACAGCTAAGGCATGTAACTAAAGCGGAAAAAATTATTTTCCCACTTGCTGTATTAGGAATATGTATAATTCTCCTCCCCGAAGCAACACCTCTAATTGGTGCTCTGATGTTTGGGAACCTGGCAAAAGAAAGTGCTGTTGTAGATAGATTATCCAACACAATGCAAAATGCACTTATGAATATTGTAACAATTCTTCTGGGTCTGGGTGTTGGTTCAAAACTTGAAGCTTCAAAATTTCTCAAAATAGAAACTCTGGGAATTCTTGTATTAGGACTTGTTGCTTTCTCTATTGGAACCATAAGCGGAATTCTTATAGCAAAGCTAATGAATGTTTTTTCGAAGAAACACCCAATTAACCCTCTTATAGGTGCAGCAGGAGTATCAGCAGTCCCTATGGCGGCCAGAGTAGCAAACAAGGTTGGTCAGGAAGCCAATAAGCATAACTACCTCCTTATGCATGCAATGGGACCAAACGTTTCCGGTGTAATAGGTTCTGCAGTTGCTGCCGGGGTTCTAATGGCGGTAGTGCCGCTGTTTGGATAAGGAAAAATGCTCCCTTCGATACATTTTGCTTTTTAGAAAGTTATAGGGAATAACGCAAAACACTCAGGGAGCGGTATACTAACCGGTTGCTGAGTGTTTTTGCTTGCAAAAATGTATCGAAGCACCGGTTGCTATGAACTTAAAAAAATTTCTTGATTTCGTTTGCCTTAAGGATCTTACCACTGGATTTAACAATGCCATCAATAACCAGGGCAGGTGTTCTTGTTACCCCATAGTTCATAATTTCAGTCATATCACTTACTTTTGCAATTTCTGCATCTATACCTGCTTCTTTCACTGCAGCTTTTGCATTATTTTCGAGCTTCTCACAGGAAGGGCATCCCATTCCTAAAATTTCAATTTTCAAACTATTCTCCTTGTATACTTATATTATTAATTTTTTCTTCTAGAAAATCATATTTAAAATCCATCCGGACATCGTAAAAAATACCAAAAGGATAATAAAAAATATTAATAAAAGCTTTGGCTTCATAACCTGTTTAAGCATCATAAATTCAGGAAAACTGGCTGCGACTACACTCATCATGAAGGCCATTGCTGTTCCTACAGGCAAGCCCTGTCTAATAAGTGTTTCTATAACTGGTATTACTCCGCTTGCATTTGCATATAAAGGAATACCCAATATAACAGCAATTGGAACACTCCACCATTGACCTGTGCCCAAATGGTCTAATATCCAGTTATCAGGTATAAAACCATGCATCAATGCTCCAAGACCCACACCTACAAGAACCCAGATCCATACCCTTGAAAAAATAGTCTTTAATTCATTTACTGCAAAATCATGTCTAAATTTTAAACCTTCTGTTGTCTCTGCAATATCTGCTCCAACAAACTTTCCATCTTCTGAAGTTGATCGCATTTTTGCCTGCTGTCCTATATCTGTAAGATATTTATCAGCTTTAATTAGATCTATAATTAAACCACCAATTATACCGGAACCTATTCCAATAACTACATAAATTATCATAAATCTAATACCCAGCATTGATCCTAAAAGGATTATTGCCACTTCATTTATTATAGGAGATGTAATAAGAAAAGCCATTGTTATTCCCAGTGGTATTCCAGCACTGGTAAACCCTAAAAACAAAGGAATGCTGGAACAGGAACAAAATGGCGTTATTGCACCAAAACCGGATGCAATAAAATAACCAGCCCACCTACCTCTTTTTTCCAGATAGTTCTTAATTTTATCTGTATTAAGCCCTGCCCGTAAAACAGAAATTAAGTAGATCATAATTATAAGTAGAATATATATCTTGGAAACATCTTCAATAAAAAAATGAAGGGATTCTGTCAGATGTCTACCGGCAGTTAATCCCATCAAGCTATAAACAATAAAATCTGCAAATTTAGTAAAAATTATCAACATATATATCACAGCCTTATATTTAGTTATATAGCTAAATATAGTATAATATAATTGATTAATCAAGGCTTAAATTATATGTTTGTTATATGGAAAAGATAATACAAAAGTTTAAAGCGATGGGTGATGAAAACAGATTTAGAATTCTTATGCTGCTTCTGGAAAGACCTCTTTGTGTATGCGAGCTTCTCGAAGTCCTGGATATCAAAGGAGGAACATTGTCGGCCCATCTTAAAATACTTAAAAATGTAGATCTCATAAGTCATAAAAAAGAAGGTCGATGGATTATTTATTCTATTTCTTCTAACGATAATAAAAAATATTTGGAAAAAATTGAACAGGAATTGGAAGATAACAAAATAATACAAAATGATAAAATGAAAATTGGAAAGATCAGCAGAGAAATTTGTTCAACCAGAAATAGATTGTAGAGACGCACGGCCGTGCGCCTGTACGGTCTATTTTAATGATATTTGTACTATCCCTACTGTAGGTTAGTGATCGCAATGCTCATGATCTCCATGATCATGTCCCCAATGCTCAATTTCCCATTCTTCAGCCATTCTTACATCCAGAATTTTTGCCTGCACTTTAAGAGTTTCACCGGCCAGAGGGTGATTTTTATCAACCAGGACCTTATCTCCCCGTAATTCCAGTATAGTAATTATATTAGCACCATCTTCATCTTCAACATCAAATTCCATATCCTTTTCAAGGATGGTGTCTTCAGGAAATATACTTTTTTCTACTTCAAATATAAAATCATCATTTTTTATTCCAAATCCATCTTCAGGAGGTACAACAATATCAATGCTCTCTCCTTTTTCCAAACCTGAAAGGGCTTTTTCCACCCCTGGAAGCATTTCACCAATACCATGCAGATAATCATACTCTCCATCAATTTTGGAACTCTCCAGAACTTCTCCTGAATGATCCATCATTACATATTCCAATGTTACAATTGAATTCTTAATTATTTTCATTTATTATCCCCATTTATAATTCTTCAACAGAATGCTGCTCATTTGCCCTTACAATCTTCCTGGCAAGCAACTTGGAGAGGAATATACCATAGTGAGGGTACTTCTTCATTACCTGAACAAAGGATTTTCTGGATATTTTAATTAATTTACCTGTCTCTTCTGATACTACTGCTGCACTCCTGCGATTATTTAAAAGAAATGCCATTTCTCCCATAAATAAATCTACCGGACTTAGAGAGCCTACTTCTTTTTTATTATGCAAAACTTTATATCTTCCACTTGCAATATAATACAGAAAATTACCCTTTTCTCCCTCCTGAAAAACAACATCTCCTTTTTTAGGATATATTACTTCAGCTTCTGAAAAACCTTCCGGAGTTTTCCTGATTATAGATTCATCATGCTTTATTATAGTTTTTACTTCATTCCCAATGTCATTGTACTCTAAAGATTCTGTAAATGCTTCTGCCATTATAATCCCACGACCATGCTGAGATAGAGGATTATCTTCCTTTACCTGCTGTTTAATTTTTGAGATATCAAACCCTTCTCCTTCATCACGAATATTAAAAATTGTTCGATCAAGAGAGGAGTCCCACTCAAAATGAACCCTTTTTGCTGAAATAACCGGATCCAGACATTTTTCTGCAACAAGATCGATTACACTTCTGCCACTCTGAAGAAACTCTGTTTTTTCATCAAAACTAATACCACAATGTCCATGCTCAATTCCATTTACAATTAGCTCAGATAGAGCCAGCTGCAGATGCATCTTATTTTCAGGCTTCAAATAACCTTTCTGAACTAAATTTGTAATTGCAATACCAGCATAAATTGATACAGCCAATATATCATTATCTATTGAAAATGACCCTGAAGAATGTTCCATAAAATGACTGTACAGATCCTTCTGATATATTAATTGCCAGTTATCTGCAATTATTTTAACACTTTTAACTATATGACTATCAATTCTGGAGTAATCAAGCATTACAAGAACATTAAGATCCTTCATCTCCTCCATTAACTCCTGCTCATTCTGAGTTGATCCATTGTATAAACCAATAATTCCAAAACTATGAAGCCATGAATCCTTCCGAACCTGGTTGATCATAGATTTATAAGATACTTTTGGATCTCCAAAATTAAGAATAATTATTTCAGGAAGATCGAAATTCAGAGATTCTAAAATCTTCTTTTCACTGGCCATCATGACCATCGGGAAATCGAAACATTTTTCCCTTCTAAAAGCATTTTCTATTTTAGATTTAATTTCCTGATCTGAATTTACTAGTACAATAAAACCCATTTCTATAATCTCCCTAAAAAAAAAGCCGAACCCTTATTCTAGGTTCGGCAATTTTCACTTTAATCCGTAGAATTTAATTAGAGGATCATTTATCCAGATATTTAGAAACGAAAGCTTCTGCATTCTGAATAGAACCTCCGGCAGCACCTTTAACAACATTATTAACAAGAAGAGCAAACCCAATTCTGTTACCCTGTTTTTTTAATCGTCCTGTAAAAACTGTCATTCCTGCAGGACTTCCATAAAAAGCCTGTTTTGTCTGGGGAAGATTTTCCTGAGGATCATACTCTATAGGAAGAAGTGGTGTTGATGGTAAGTGATCAATACCGGATGCAGAATCATTCCATGCTTTTATAACATCATCGAGCTCAACAATCTGATCAAATTCAACCCACACTGTTTCCAAATGACCAAACATTATAGGAACCCTTACACAAAAAGGAAAAATCTCTGTCTCTACAGAGAGAATCTTTTTAAATTCAATAATCATCTTCTCTTCTTCAGTTCCAATATATGGAATAACATTATTAGTAATATCCAATGCTGACAGACCTGGATGCCCAGCCCCACTTACAGACTGATATGTAGAAACTGAAAGATCCTTTATTCCAAATTTCTTTAAAGGAGCCATTGCAACAGCTAAACCTGTAGTTGAACAATTAGCATTTGTAACTATAAAACCTTTTTCCGGATACCCCTGTTTTTCAATCCAGCTTAAAGCTTCCATATTTGCTTCAGGAATCATAATTGGAACATCTTCCTCATATCGCATTGCTGCAGCATTAGAAAAAACTGCAAACCCTGCTTCTATTAAAGACGGTTCAATTTTTTCAGCAACAGGATTTGGAAGGGCTGAAAAAATAATCTGAATACCCTCTGCTTTCATAGCATCAATATCAAAACTGGAAATAGTTATATCCTGTATATTTTTTGGTATTTCCATTGGAAGAATCCAATGTACATCACTACCATATTTTTTTCCTACTCTGGATTCGGATGCACTGACCCGTGTAATTTCAAACCAGGGATGATCGGATAACATCCACATAAATACCTGACCAACGGCGCCTGTAGCCCCCAAAAGTGCTGTCTTAATTTTTACATCTCTCTTAAACTCATCTTTTCTGGGATTACTTATCATGAAATACTCCTTTATAACTCAAACAGGTCCCCGACACTTCGTGTCACCCGTTTTATCTTTCCTGAGAATTAGTTTGGACTTAATATGATTAACGAACTGGATTATGTCAAGAGTAATTATACATTATGTAGTTATTTTGTACTTTTTATTATCATACAAACAATATGTTATAAATTCTAATCAAGCCATTTGCATCTGAGCCTGACTTACTTCACTCATATAACCTGTTCTAACACAAAGTTCCAAAAGATGTTTACTTAACATTTCGGTTTTTTCTTTTGTAACAGATTCTGTGGTTTTTGTTATTACAACCTTATAAGAATCATCAAATTCTTCTACCAAACTTACATATGTTGTATAGTCTTCATTTCCCTGTATTCTATAATCTTTCATTTGAACCTCCGTCTAAACATATATAATAAATATCGGAGTCATCAAATCTTACTTTAGGACTATGATTATAGGATTCTTTTTTTAAGAAAATATTTTCAATTCGTTGTTAAATAAAATAATTCTAAACAAGTAAATCTGCTGCAGATGCATTCGATAATACCTGCTCAGGATTTTTACTGCCCGGAATAACAGCTGTTACAGCACTGTTCCTAAGACACCAGGATAAAGCCCAGGGTGCCATAGCCACACCTTCAGGAACTTCTTCCTTACTTATTTTATCTACTTCTTTAAGACGATCCTGGGTTGCCTGATTTGCCCTTGTGGCTCTAACATTCTCACCTGTAAACTTATGGCCTGGTTTATATTTACCACTTAAAAGCCCACTGGCTAAAGGAACTCTGGCAAATACACCTAAACTATCTGTTTCACACCGGGGTAAAACATCTGCTTCAGGTTCCCTATCAAGACGGTTATATACAACCTGAATAGTTTCTGCTCCAATGTCTTTTGCTCTTGCAGTCTGAAATAGATTATCATTGCCGCTAATGGATAAACCAAGATGCCTTATTTTCCCTTTATCTTTCTGTTTCTGAAGAACTTCCCATAAATCCTCTGTTTGAAACTCATCATCCAGTCCGGAATGCATCTGATAAATATCAATATAATCAGTTTTAAGATTTCTTAAAGATTCATCAAGCTGTTTTACTACATCCTCCGGATCAAAATGTCTTGTTCTATCCATAAACCCATGATAATGGTGTCCAAATTTTGTTGCAACTATCCACTTATCCCGGTTATTCTTTATCGAAATTCCTATTAAAGATTCCGAAAGATGATCTCCATAACATTCAGCAGTATCAATTAAATTTATTCCAGCATCTTTTGCAGTACCAATAATTGCATCAACTTCGGCTTGAGTAAAATCTTTTCCCCATTCTCCACCAAACTGCCAGGTTCCAAGACCTATAACACTAACTTCAAGACCTGTACTACCAAGGGTTCTGTATTTCATTTGTTCCTCCACTAAGCATAGAATAAGAGTTGATAAAGAAAGGGTCAAGGAGCATGTAAATACAGAATTGGATGATTAAAAATTAAACCTGAAGCAAAAAACCACTTTTCTGCATACTACAGATTAGGAATACAAAAGGAAAAGTGTTAATTGGGAGAAAAGTGTTTGAATTTGCAGTTATAAGTATACTTTGCCCATACATCAGAATTAACAGTACCATTAATATTTTACTGATATTTTTCAGTTAAGATATAGAAACTTTTTAGAATCAACTATTTTAAATTTGCAATGCCCCCAGCATACAGAAAAGGAATAATTGTTAAACAAGATTTCTAGATCATCAAATCCTGAGAATATATTTTAATTTTATTGGAGCAATATAATACTTTATGCTAAACTTCTTATAGCCTGGTCTCAACTACGTTGCTGCTCGACTATGCATCCCCAAGGAGTTTAACTATGAACAAAAATAAAAACCTGTATAAACTGGATGATGTCTTTATAGTTATATCATATTTACTAATTCTCCCACTCTTATACATCTTTAAACCAGTATTATCATATATTATCTATGATGCAGAAAATGCCCAGGAAGTTTTTCTGCAGTTTGTACAATCACAATTTGTAATTATTTCAATATTACTTGGTTCCAGCATATTTCTGCAAATATTGGGTCGTGTAATTCGAAAAGAAGAAAAAGTTCTGGTTAAAATTCTTGATATTGTTGTTATGTATAAAACAATTTCTATTAATCAGCTTCAACATAACCTGGAGATGAATCAACCTCAAATAGAAAAATATATAAAAAAGCTATCCAATATCGGCCGCTTGAATATCCATTTTGACGGAACCTACGTAAAACTACAGCTTCAAACTAGTACAGACGCGATTTATCGCGTCTCTCCTGAAAAGGAATCATCATCAACTGGAGGTAGTACAGATCAGACAGTTTCCTCCAAAGAGGATCTGCAAAATTTCCTTGGAAATTTAAAAGGAAAGCAAATATCAGGTAAAAAATTTAATGTCGTTTTGTTTATTGTTTTATTTTTAGCTTTCTGGCCTATTGCCTTCATCTATGCAGCCAGTTATTACATGAAATCACAAAAAGGCAATATAATAGAAGAAAGACTAAAAAACAGGTTGAAAGATATGTAACTGTAGGGGACGCAGATCTGCGTCCCTTACGGTGACCCAACCATTGATGGACTGTTATACAAAACACCCCGCCATTGCCTTTTGCATCTCTTCGGGCATCATTCTTGGTTTACTGGAAGCAGTATCGATAAATGCCAGCTTAGTTTCACCCGTATTAATTAATATATTTTCTTCATTAAATATTTCATAGTTAAAAATAATTTTAAATCCTGGTTTCTTTTTTATAAATACTTTAACTGTCAATAGTTCATCATATCTACCCGGAACCAGATATTTAGAACAGTTTTCAAGTACTGGCATTATAACGCCACTATCCTCCAGTTCCCGGTAGCTTAATCCAAGCTGCCTTAAACTCTCCACCCTGGCAACTTCATAATAAGCAGCATAGTTCCCATAATAGACATATCCCATACGATCTGTTTCTGCATAACGTACTCTTATCTGTGTTTCTGATTTGTACATTTTTAATCCATGTCTCCTTTTAACTCATGTAAAGGGCAGCCACAAGGGAACCTGACGGTTTCCATGGGACTGCCCCTACGACTCAACGTATTCTTCTTGCATTCCTTTATTAGCTGGGTAATAATACATAACAGGAGACTTTAATGGAATACCGAATATTGATTATTAATCCTGGTTCAACTTCAACAAAATATGCAGTTTTCGATGGGCAAAAAGAAAAACTGGTACAAACAATAAGACATAATCATAAGGATCTGGATAAATACTCAAGTATAGGAGATCAATTTAATTTTCGATCCAATGTTATTGAAACAGGACTTGAAGAATCTGGTATTGCTGTTTCATCACTGGATTGTGTTATTGGAAGGGGAGGATTGCTTAAAGCCATTCCTGGTGGTGTATGGAAAGTTAATTCAGATATGATAAAGGATCTAAAAGAAGCAAAAAGAGGTGAACATGCTTCCAACCTTGGGGGAATAATAGCCTACAGCATTGCAGAAAAAGCAAATGCTCCCAGTTTTATTGCTGACCCTGTTGTAGTAGATGAGATGATTGATTATGCAAGAATTTCCGGTCACCCTGAACTACCACGATTATCAATTTTTCACGCACTTAACCAAAAAGCAACAGCAAGGAGAGCTGCTGAAGAATTGGGTAAACCCTATGAAAATTGTAGCTTTATTGTGGCACATATGGGTGGAGGAGTATCCGTTGGAGCCCACCTGAATGGCAGAGTTATAGATGTAAACAATGCCCTCAATGGCGAAGGTCCTTTCTCCCCTGAAAGGAGTGGAACACTTCCTGCCGGACAGTTAGTGGAACTATGTTTTTCCGGTAAATTTACAAAAAAAAATATACTTAAAAAATTAAAAGGAAAAGGTGGCCTGGAAGCCTACCTTGGAACTCCAGATGGTATTGAAATAGAAAATATGATTAAAAAAGGCGATAGGAATGCAGAGCTCATTTACAATGCCATGGCTTATCAGGTTGCAAAAGAAATTGGTGCCCTTGCAACAGTTTTAAAAGGCAGTATAGATGGTATTATACTAACTGGCGGACTTGCATACAGTAATATTCTTATAGGTAAAATAAAAGAAGGTGTTGATTTCATTGCTAAAGTATTTGTTTTTCCAGGAGAAAATGAGATAGAAGCTCTTCGGGATGCAGCCATCAGAGCTCTCACAGGTAAAGAAAAACCACAGGAGTATAGAAGTTGAAGCTAGCAAACCTGACATTTATCAACAACGAAAATTATACCGGTAATACTTGAAATCTGCTAACAATTTCCTTATTCTGAATATAGGAGAATATTAGATGCTCGTAGAAGCGGAAATTTGGACCATAGCAAGAACAGACCAGGGCAATGCCGTACTTATTCGTCCTATAGGATCAGAAAGTGCCGTTCCAATCTTTATGGGTCAGCTTGAAGCGCAATCTATACTAATTGGTATGGGCAGTGTCCCAATGCCCAGACCCCTGACTCATGATCTTTTTATAAAGATCTTTAAAAAACTTAAAACGACTATTTTACGAATAGAAATAAATTCCCTGAAAAATGGTACTTTTTTTGCTAAATTAATATTAAAAAATGGAAAAGATGAACTAATTATTGATTGTCGGCCTTCAGATGCACTGGGACTTGCAGTAAGGAAAAAGTGTCAAATTTTTATTGATGAAGAAATTGTTGATGAAGCAGGTATTCCTATAAGTACAATTACTAATAAAAATGTAGAAACAAACTATGATTTAACTAAATCAGAGATAAAAATGCTTAAACAGGAACTTGAAAAAGTTATTGAAATTGAAGACTATGAAGAAGCAGCAAAAATAAGAGACAGAATCAATAAACTGGAAAATGATAATAAATAATAATATTCCAGAAATAACTTACATTCGTACTTGAGGTAACAATGAGAATTAAAATTATTAATAATGCCGGGATTGATGTTGAGAAAAATTTTGAAATAAGTTTTACTGAAGCTACTAATATTTCAGGCAATATCAATAAATATCTTGAAAAAACTGACCAAATAGAAAAAACAACTGCAGCTGGTGTATATGCTGTAAATTTAATTGGACAGATTTTTGAATATATTTTCTCTAATTATTTAAAGACTGAAAACTCAGATCTATTCCCCAGAATAAAAAATTATACTGATAAAAAAATTGGTAAATTGGAAACTGAAAAAGTAGTAAATACTTTTACAAAAAGTTTTTCTCCTAATGGGAATACAATTGAAGAATTAATTGTTCTGCGCTTAACAAATGAGAATCCGGCATGTGACCCTTACAAAGTAATTTTCGAAGAAAATGACCTTGTTAAAAATACAGCCTATATTGAAATGCTTGAAAGCAGTTATGCATTTTTAAAGGATATTAAAGGTCCAGGAACTGGAAAACTTAATTTAATCGATTTCCTCAAAGCACCAGGAAAAGCACATCCCAACAGCTTGATAGATCAGCTATCATATATATCCGAAAACTGGAAATTGTTATTAGGAGATAAGTTTCAACTTCTTTTAAGGGGAATCGACTTCTTAAAAGAAGAGAGTAAACCTCATTTCCCTCCAGGCCCGGGTCCACTGGAAGCCTATAATTATGACTATGGAGCTGGAAGCCCTGAAGGGTTCAGTCAGGACTCGAACTGGATGCCAAATGTAGTAATGTTAGCAAAAAGTACTCTGGTTTGGCTGGATCAACTATCAAAAAAATATAAAACCTCAATTACACGATTGGATCAAATACCAGATGAAGAGCTTGATTTAATTTCTTCCAGAGGGTTCTCTGCTCTCTGGCTTATTGGTTTATGGGAAAGAAGCAGTGCATCAAAACAAATTAAACGCACATGTGGTAACCCCGAAGCTGAATCTTCAGCATATTCACTGAAACGATATGAAATTGCTGAAGAACTGGGGGGATGGCAATCCCTGCACAATCTCAAACATAGATGTCAGGAAAGAGGAGTACGTCTTGCAAGTGATATGGTTCCAAACCATACAGGTATTGATTCTGACTGGATAAATGAACATCCTGACTGGTTTTTACAACTTCCATATTCCCCATATCCGAATTACAGCTTTAATGGGCAAAATCTTTCTCCTAATCCGGAAATTGGTATTTATCTGGAAGATCATTATTATAATCAATCTGATGCCGCTGTTACCTTTAAAAGAGTGGATTTTAAGAGTGGTGAAGAGCGTCATATATATCATGGTAATGACGGAACCTCAATGCCCTGGAATGATACAGCACAGCTAAACTACCTAAACCCTGAAACAAGAGAGGCAATAATACAGACAATTCTTCATGTTGCCAGAAATTTCCCTGTTATTCGGTTTGATGCAGCTATGACTCTGGCAAAAAAGCATATACAAAGGTTATGGTTTCCTGAACCTGGCTCTGGGGGAGATATCCCTACAAGATCAGAGAGGGGACTAAGCAGGGAAGACTTTAATAAAGCAATACCAATTGAATTCTGGCGTGATGTTGTTGACAGAATAAAAGAGGAAGCTCCTGATACCCTCCTCCTTGCAGAAGCATTCTGGATGATGGAAGGGTACTTTGTTAAAAACCTTGGAATGCACAGAGTCTACAACAGTGCGTTTATGAATATGCTTAAAATGGAAGAAAACCATAAATATAAAGAAACTATAAAAAACACCCTTATTTATGAACCTGAAATACTTAAAAGGTTTGTAAATTTTATGAACAATCCGGATGAAGATACTGCAGCCGAGCAGTTTGGAATGGGAGATAAATATTTTGGAATATGTACCATGCTATCGACCATGCCGGGGCTACCAATGTTTGGCCATGGTCAGATTGAAGGATTTAAAGAAAAATATGGTATGGAATACCGTAAAGCTTATCATAATGAAATTCCAGACACAGATTTTATAAACAGACACAATAGAGAAATTTTTCCACTTATTAAAAAAAGATATCTCTTCTCAGAATCAGAAAATTTCCAACTCTACGATCTATTCAGTCAGGAGGGCCATATTAACGAAAACGTTTTTGCATGGTCAAACAGTACTAACAATGAGAATGCCATTGTATTTTTTAATAATTCATTTACTTCAGCTGCAGGCTGGATAAATACTGCTGCTGCAAAACTAAATCAGGCTGATATTAAAATTGGATCTGCTCTTAACCTTCAGAATAGTTCCAGTCATTACTGCATTTTTAAAGAACAAAGATCAGGATTATCATTTATTAGAAATTCACAGAATATATTAAACTCGGGGATTTATTTACACTTAAATGGGTATGAATGTCAGGTGTATTTGGACTTTAGAGAAGTTTTTGATGAAACTGGAACCTGGGGTAAACTGGAGGCAGAACTAAATGGGAAAGGGGTAAGCAACATAGACAGGGCGCTTAGACAACTTTCTCTTAAACAAGCATCAAATAAATTACATGATATTTTTCAGACAGAAATTACAGATGGACTTAAAGATCTTGTATTAAATGGTAAAAATAAATCTCATGGATTTACAACTGAACTTCAACAGTTATATTCCAATTTTCTGGAGGAATTAAAATCAAATTCATATATTGATAATTATTCAATAAAACAAGTAGAGTTATTATACAACAAATCTATGGAATCTGTTGAGTCTCTTGGGAAAATGATTACTGGGGAAGACTCCCCTCTGTGGTCAAAATATATTTCCAGAGGTATTAAAATGATGCCTGAGGTATGGACTCTTCTGCTTGGATGGATAACATTATTCCCATTATCAGAACTTACATCCAATAATAAAGAAACTATTTTAAATACAGATTTATTAGAATTATTGGAAGATCTGAATTTCAAACAATCAATTGATTATTTATTCACTTCAATCGGCATAGAGGAATCATACTTTTATGAACTGCATCAATTAGCACTTATTATCCCCTCCCATAAAAAGTGGAGTAAAGATGATCTTAAAGGAAAAGATTCACCCTTTAAAATATTAGAAAGCCATTTAGGATATCCAATAATTTCAAATTTTATTGGTAAAAACCATCACCAAAACATAGAATGGTTTAAAAGGGAACCTTTTCAGTTATTAACCTGGTGGATTTTTGTATTAAATACATTAAAACAAATTTTAAATGATATGAACTTGGAGATAATTAATAGTTTTTTTGATATAATTACAAAATGGTTGGAAGGAGAAGAAAGTTCTGAATGCCAAATTGATCTGCTTTTTGCGAGTATAAGGAAAGAATGAAAAAAAAAATACTAATAACTGGACCTGAATCTAATCTTAAAACAAAACTAGTTAAACTCTTCCTAAGCAATAATTCCATTGTTGCAGTTTCTACTGAAACTCCTAATAAAAAATCCAGCAGCAAAAAAAGTAATCTGATTGAAATACCATGGAACAGCAAATCTCCATTATCTGCAAAAAATATGATCCTTGAATGTCACAATAAACTAAGTGGATTTGATGAAGCCTTGACTATTTTTTCATCAGAACAAAACAACAAGCCAATTCATGAAATTCCATCTTCGATTATTGAAGAGGCAATAGACACAAATTTAAAAGGGAATATCTTTATATTGAAGGAGATTATTCTATATTTTCAAAACAAAGGTGTTGGAAATATATCTCTTATAAATAGCATCACACAGAATGAAATTCCAGCACCTCTTTATGCTTTGGAATTAGGAGCATTATCGGCATTAACCAAGTCTCTTTTTGCTTCTTATCAAAACGAACAGCTTGCAGTTAACTCATTTAGCTCCCAATCATTTGAAATAGATGAGTATGCAGATTTTATATTTAAAAATATTTCTGATAGAGGAAAAGTTGTTCATGGTAAAATGTTTAAATTCCAGGATAGAGGGATGTTAAAATCTTTTACTAAGCAAATAAAAAGATAAATTGAATCTCTTGATTCTTAAATCCTATTAAGGTATGTTTTATTCATGAAAATATGGTTAAAATATCTACTAGGTATAATAATTGGAATAGTTCTGGGTATCTTTATTCCACCGGAAAATCTAATATTCAGAGATGTTCTCGAATTTCTTAATAAACTTATAATTAACATTGGCCGCTACACAGTATTTCCTATAGTATTTTTCTCCATAGGCTATGGGACTTTTAAACTTAAACAGGAAAAACGTATAAGTTCAATATACCTTAAAACAGGAGCCTATATAATTGCTTCAAGTATATTACTGGTAATTATAGGAACAGGTATTGTCTTATTATTTTCTCCAGATAGAATACCAATAATTATAGAAGATCAAACAAGCTATAGTTTTCCGGGATACAAAAATATTCTTATATCAATATTTCCAATGAATCTATTCCAGATCTTTGCTGACAATAGCAATTTTCTGCTACCTGTTACATTTTTAGGATTTTTACTTGGGTTTAATTTTTCCTTCGATAAAGTTATGACCAGACCGGCTTATCAATTATTTGATGCCATGTCCAGAATATTTTATCATATTGGCAGGTTTATTGTTGAAATCCTTGGTTTTGGTATGATAATTCTAGCAGCAAACTTTACAGTTCAAATTATTCATACACCACAGCTAATTCTATTTAATCAGTTAATAATTCTTCTTACTATTAATACAATTTTGATTCTTTTTGGTATCTATCCTGCTTTAATCTACTTTCTTGGAGGAAATCAAAATCCTTATAAAATAATATATGCAATACTGGGCCCTTCACTGGCTGCTGCTGCATCAGGAAATAGTTATTTTACTCTAACCAGTTTGATTTTTCATGTAAAAGAAAACCTTGGGGTTCCAAGAAAAATTGGTTCTACAACCCTCCCCTTATTTACACTCTTTGGTAAAGCAGGGACTGCAGCTGCAACCAGCATAACCTTTTTTCTAATTCTAAAGTCCTATTCAAGCCTTTCTATTGGCCCTGTTGGAATACTATGGATAATGGTATTCAGCATTCTAAGCTCTTTCCTGGCAGGAACAGTACCTGGTATTGGAATATTGGTCTCTTTAGCTGCAATGTGCAAATTATATGGGAATGGAATAGAAGAGGGGTTTCTTATTATTGGTTCAATAGCACCAATTCTTATAAGCTTTAGTGTCTTAATTGATACAGTTACAGCTGGAGTTTCTACATATCTCATTTCTTACCATGAAAAAGCTAATGAAGAAATTTCTGTAAAGGATTTTGTTTAAAAATATGTAGAGGCAGCCATAAAGGATCGATTTATCGACCCTTTATGGCTGCCCTTAACACAAACGCAAGATCTTTCTAAAAAACCATGGTTTCGACCATATATCGAATAGTCTTACCATTGGATCCATTTATTTCTTTCTCAATTACAAAAACAAGCCCTTCTTCAGAAGGGGTAAAAACTACCTGTTTAATCCGATATCCTAAAACATCTTTTCTTTTAAAATCAGGTAATCCTATGGTATAGGTTCTTGTACGATTCATTTTATCTGTAACAGCAAGATTTATATGAAATGAGGAACTTACATTATCATCAGATCCAAAACTTTCCTGAACAAAAGTAACAATATAAGAATCACCTTTATAAAAATCTCTAAATTCCAGTCGATCTTTAGGTTTTGCACCATTAACCAATAAATATACTACCCTTCCAGTTGATATATGATTAATTCCTGTTTTACTTATAATAGCCAAAGAGTTTTCAAGAATTGTAAAAAGAGCACCAAGGCCTTCCTGGCCAGGAAGTATTTCATCAGAAAATTCCCTTCTGTTCACACCATTTATAATAAATTCATTTCTTTTAACATCGACTATATAAGTTTCAGCAAATGCTTTGGTATCCTCTGAGCTTATACCATATTGTCCGAACATAAAATATTTTGAATTACTGGAAAAACCCAGATTTACATATTGCGCAATATCTCCGGAGAAAATGAAAGAAGTACATAAGAGCAAAACTACAGTTACCGCTATTTTTTTCATTTTGAGATCCTCCCATTACAATTTATCGTAAGAATTTTAGCTTCCCTATAGTAATTTTTTCCAATTACAGTCAAATATATAAATTATTCTTTTGACCTTTATGTATTTTCTTGTTTAAAATAGAGATATGAGACAAATCCGTTCCTATATAAACCAAATAGCTATCTATCTTTCTGTACTTATGCTGATTATAATAATATCAGTAATTGTTTTTTTCCACTTGAATTTATATGATGATAAAACCTGGAATAAGCTAAATTATCTTACTCTCAACTATTCTATATTTGCAGTCTTATATCTTATTTTAATTAAAAATATTTTTGTATTTTCAGCAGGGCTGATACTTAGGAATTTCTTCAAAAAATTAGCCTCTCCTGAAGTTTTTTTCTTTAGCCTGGCAATTTTGGCTCTTTCATTTACTTCATTGCGGAGTATTTTTCTTGTTGACGGGTTCCTTGGATATCCCGATTATTTATCTGAGACTATATCCAGATCTGTTTATTTTGGAAAAATTATAACTATACTTAGTTTATTTGCATCCGGGCTATTCTCAACAGGTTTATCTTTTCAAAAACAGCAATATTTCTTCCTTCTGATAGTATTAATATCATTTATTCTATCAGCAGTAATTCCAATAGATCTTTATAAAACTGATATAATCCTGTTAAAAGGAACAGGATCAGAATATGGTATGAAATTATTATTTATAATACTCCAAATTTTTGCTGTTTTAAATTTTATAGTTGGAGCTATAAAAAATAATAACTATGATTACTTATACCTTGCTCTTGCTGTGGGTTTGGTTGTAACGGGAAATGAAATTCTTTTTACTTTAATTCCTGGAGGAATCAGCTACATAGCTCTTCTAAGCCTTATATCAGGAACAGCCCTGTTCGGATACAAAATACATAAAATATACCAATGGACCTGATCTTTCCCTTCCCTTCGATACTTTTTGCTATGTGCTATTTACTGAAGATTAAGATCCCCCAAAATTTGCAAAACACTCAGGGAACCGTACCTAATACCGGTAACTGAGTGTTTTTGCTCCTCTTCGGTCACTGAGTGCGACGAAGTCGTGTATGGAAGTAACCAAAACACCGGTAGCTGAGACAATATGAGGTGACCCCCTGCTTGCATTACCGTGGATTAGCTTACACAATAGTAAATCACCGCGTGCAAGCACGCCACATACAAGATATCGGAGGCCACAATGAGAAGTATAGTTTACGTAGGAATGGATGTCCACAAGGAAACAATAGCAATCGCAGTTTTCAGAGACAACAATGAAAATGTAGAGTTTGAGAAAACAATAAGAAATGAACCAGGGAAGATCAGGAAATTCTTCAATAAACTGAAAGAAAAGGGAGAAAGTATTTTAAGTTGCTAC
>DAOVSY010000380.1 GCA_030633365.1 Spirochaetaceae bacterium
TATTTCACCGGAACGTAC
Organism: Spirochaetaceae bacterium; assembly: GCA_030633365.1. Next base: position 19 of record DAOVSY010000380.1, read on the forward strand.
TTCAAAAGAAAAGTTTTTTAGTGTTGGAACACCCTGATGGCCCATAACGGAAAGATCCTTTACTTCAAGAACAACATCACCAGCTTCCTGCTCTTTTTTATCAACATTAAAAGAGACAACCCTTCCAACCATCATCTCTGCCATATCAGCTGTAGATTTATCTGCAACCTCAACTGTTCCAATCATTTTTCCGCGCCGGATAACAGTACACCTGTCAGCTACAGCTTTTATCTCTTTTAGCTTATGTGTAATCAGAAGAATAGATTTACCCTCTTCTGTTAAATTTCTCATAATTTTAATAAGTTCCAGGATCTCCTGGGGAGTTAGAACTGCTGTTGGTTCATCAAAAATAAGAACCTCTGCATTTCGGTAAAGCATTTTAAGGATTTCACATCTCTGCTGCATTCCAACTGATACATTTTCTATTAACGCATCCGGATCAACATTAAGTTTATACTTTTCAGATAGTTTCCTAATCCTTTCAGAAGCTTCTTTAAGACTTAAAAAAAGACCATGTTTTGGCTCTAAACCCAAAATAATATTTTCTGTAACAGTAAAATTGTGCACCAGTTTAAAATGCTGATGAACCATTCCGATACCAAGATCATTTGCCTGATTCGGATTATGAATGCTAACCTCCTGGCCATTCACTTTGATCTGCCCTTTATCAGGCTTATACAAACCAAAAAGAATGCTCATAAGGGTGGATTTACCTGCGCCATTTTCACCTAGAAGTGCGTGAATTTCCCCTTTTTTGAGATTTATTGATATATCATCATTAGCTACAATTCCGGGAAATTCTTTTCTGATATTCAGCATTTCCACTATATAATCCATATATAACCCCGTAGAATCTGATTTTTTTATTTTTAAAAAAAATAAGAGGGATGATCACACCCCTCTTAATTAATACTATTATAAATTATTTAATTAAACTTCCCTGCTCAGCAGCTACAACTACTTCACCAGATTTAATCATGTTAAATACGTCACCAACTTTAGATTCTACATCGGAATCCAGGTTTGGATTCTTGGCAGGAATACTAACACCATCATTGGCAGCATTGAACATCAAGGTTTCTCCACCAGGGAATGTACCACTAAGTTCTGCTTTAATCATATCATAAGCAGCATTATCAATTCTCTTCATAGCAGATGTAAGGATAATAGATTGTTTACCATCAAATAGACCATCAGCATACTGGTCTACATCAACACCAACTATCCATACTTCTTCACCTGATTTTGCCCGTGATTTAGCTTCATTTATAGCACCAACACCAACACCACCAGCTGCTGTAAAGATAACAGAAACACCCTTATCATACATCTGTGCAGCTAACTGCTGACCAGCAGCTACGTCACTAAAAGTACCCTGATAGATGATATTTTCTGCATTAAGAACAACTTTTGTTTCAAAATTAGCGTTTGCATAAGCAACACCCTGCTGGAATCCCCAGTTAAATTTCTGTACTGGAGGAATTTCCATTCCACCGATAAATCCCATTTCCCCTTCTTTAATCTGAAGAGCAGATGCAACACCAGCTAAAAATCCTGATTCATGTTCTGCAAAGAAAATTGAAACTGTGTTAGCTGCTGTGTTAAATACACTATAGTCAGCGTTATGTGGAGCACCATCAATAAGTACAAACTTACATTCAGGATATTTATCCTGAGCCTGAAAGATTGTTGTTTCAAATTTAAATCCAGGTGTAACCATAAAACGGAATCCAGCATCGTACAGGTTTCCGATCTCTTTCATATAATCGGCTTCAGTTGTTCCAACAGGTTTTAGATATTTTGTTGAAATATCCATATCTTTTTCTGCTTCAAGAATCCCTTCCCATGTTCCCTGGTTAAAAGATTTATCATCAATTGTACCTGCATCAGTTACCATACCAACTTTTAATAATTCTTTAGCTTCTGCTGCTGGTTTTTCTTCGGCTGTCTTAGCACATCCAGCAAGAAAAACTGTAGCAACTAAAACTGCAATAATAATTTTTTTCATTTTTTACTCCCTCTTATATTTGATCTTAATTTTAGACCAGTATAAACCACTTGTCAAGAAAGTCAATTGTTTTGTTAAATTTTTAACATTTTTATATTAAAATACAAATAGAATCTTTACTTCCATTTAAGGTATCAATATCTCATCTCTCAAATCCATCTCCTTTGAGAACAGACACCCAGTTAGTCCCTATATATATTGATATATATGTTAAAATTTTAACATATATTCAACAAAACCTCTCTTTACAATCAGTTCCAGAGACAAAAAAACAAAAAAAATTATTTATTTAAATTTTAATAAGACCATTGGTTAATATAATACTTGAAAACTATATATGCGAGGGTGCAAATCTGCACCCTCTAAGAATTATTTAGTCCACAGGATCTGTCATTACAAACTCAACACGTCTGTTTTTCCACATTTGAACCTTATCAGTTACAGAAACAATTGGAAACTGTCCCCCAAATGCCTCAATAGTAATTTGAGATTCAATAATGCCCCTCTGGACTAAAGCATCTTTAACAGTTGAAGCTCTTCTTTCAGTTAATGGAAAGAGAATTTTCTCTTCTCTATCTTCTCTGGAGCCTTCAAGATAAATATTCAAGGCATGACCTTCGAGTGTAAGTCCATAGACAGGATATTTTTTATATATTGCAGCTACCCTATCAAGTGAATCATTGTTACCATTCAACTGATCAGATCCGGCAGATGCCAGAGTATGTTTATAAGCACCGAATATAATATTAGGTACAGAAAGATATTTCTTACCATCTTTAATAACAAGAAGAATATCCAATGGAATATCTTTTTCAAATACAGACTCATTTCCACCAATATCAATAACTGTAAGCTTTAAAACAAAATCAGGGTTATTGATAGAAACCCTTGTACCACCATTGGATTCAGCACTGTTCCAGGTAATATTCCCGGATGGATCACCTGCTCCTGAGTAAGATCTAATAATGTCTCCTTCAGTATTTAAGACATCCATGGACCAATTATTAATTTCAGTATTATCTATAACCTTAAGAGTTACATAGACTTCACCTTCTACTTCGTCATTAGAAGACAGAGCAAATGGGTTTGAAGCTACATCGACAAGTATTTCAGGTGCTGTGTTATCAAGGACAAAACTGTCTGACAATGCTTCTAAGCTATCCCCTTTCTGATAATCAGCAGAGAGCCTCACTTTATAATCACCTTCTTCTGCAACAGAAACTTTTCCATCTGCACTTATCTTTGTTCCATCCCATATAATTTCCGGTGGAAGAATATCAAATCCTCTTATGTCTCTGATTATATTTCCATCTGAATCCAAAACATCCAGCTTCCAACTTTCCA
>DAOVSY010000364.1 GCA_030633365.1 Spirochaetaceae bacterium
TAAAATCCATTAATTTGCAAAGAAAATCAAGGCTAGTTCTTTATAGAGTCTGCTTTTTTGTGGTAGAATACTTTTCAGATCAGAATTAATCATCAACAAAAATATAACTATGGACTATTCATGAGCGCAAAAAAAAATACAAATTACGATGAAAGCAAAATAAAGACCCTTAGTTCTCTGGAGCATATACGCCTTAGAACAGGTATGTACATTGGTCGTCTGGGAGATGGATCCAATCTGGATGATGGTATCTACATCCTTCTTAAAGAAGTTGTGGATAACTCTGTCGATGAATTTATTATGGGATCCGGGGATAAGATAATAGTTCAGTTTAAAGATAAGACTGTAAAAGTAAGGGATTATGGCAGGGGTATCCCTCTGGGTAAGGTTATAGAGTGTGTATCAGTTATAAATACCGGAGCCAAGTATAACGATGAAGTTTTTCAGTTCTCTGTTGGATTAAACGGCGTAGGAACCAAGGCTGTAAATGCTCTCTCAAGCAGGTTCAGGGTCGTTGCTTTTAGAGATGGTAAGTATTTTGAAGCAATCTTTGAAAGAGGAACTTTAATTTCCGAAAGAAAGGGGAAAAAAGAGGATGAAAAGGACGGCACCTTTATAGAGTTTACTCCGGACGAAGAAATTTTCGATGAATATGATTTTAATTCTGAGTTTATAGAACAGAGAATGTGGAATTATGCATGTCTTAATTCGGGCCTTTCCCTTATTTTTAATAAAAAGAAATTTGTTTCTAAAAATGGTCTATTCGATCTATTAAGTTCCGAAATTGGGGATGCAAATACACTTTATGATATTGGCTTTTCTAAAAATAAACAAATAGAGTTTGCCTTTACTCACACAAATAATTACGGAGAGACTTATTTTTCCTTTGTTAACGGACAATTTACCAGTGATGGGGGAACTCATCAGAGTGCCTTTCGTGAAGGTCTTTTAAAAGGTGTAAATGAGTTTTTTCAAAAAAACTATTCCGGCATTGATGTAAGAGAAGGGGTTGTAGGCGCTATTGCAGTAAAACTTCAGAACCCGGTTTTTGAAAGCCAGACAAAAAATAAACTTGGCAACACTGAGGTTCGAAGCTGGATAATACAGGATGTAAAATCTGCAGTAGTTGATTTTTTACATAAAAATAATACTGCTGCAAGAAGTCTGGAAGATAAAATTGTTAATAACGAAAAACTTAGAAAGGAATTAAATGCAGTAAAAAAAGAAGCAAAGGAAGCTGCTAAAAAAATTGCTCTAAAAATTCCTAAATTAAAAGATTGCAAGCGTCATTTATGGGATAAAGATGGAGAACTTACCACGCTTTTTCTTACTGAGGGAGAGTCTGCTTCGGGCTCAATGGTTTCTTCAAGAGATGTCTATACTCAGGCAATTTTTTCTCTAAGGGGTAAACCTCAAAATGTATATGGGAAAAAAAGGGCAGATATCTACCGGAATGAAGAACTATACAATATGATGATGGCTCTTGGAATTGAAAATGATATTGAACAGCTCCGTTATGGCAGGATAGTAATTGCTACTGATGCTGATTTTGATGGCTTTCATATAAGAAATCTTTTATTAACCTACTTTCTTAATTATTTTGAAGAACTTGTTGTTGCAGGTCGAATCTATATTCTGGAAACACCTCTTTTTAGGGTTCGTAATAAGAAGAAAACCATGTACTGTTACAATATTAAGGAAAGGGATGAAGCTTTAAATGAGATTAGTAATGCTGAAGTAACCAGGTTTAAGGGGCTGGGAGAGATTTCCCCAAGTGAGTTTGGTCAGTTTATTGGCGACGATATGAGACTTGTTAAAGTAAATGTTAAAACTCTTAAAAGTATTCAGGATACCATGCAGTTTTATATGGGGAAGAATACACCGGAAAGAAGAGAGTATATTATGGAGAATCTTATATAATGAGTTATGTTGAAACACTGTACAAACAGAATTTTCTCGAATATGCTTCTTATGTAATTAAGGACAGGGCTATTCCCGATATTAGAGATGGCTTTAAACCTGTTCAAAGAAGAATACTCCACTCTCTTTTTGAAATGGACGATGGTAAATTTAATAAGGTTGCCAATGTTGTAGGTAACTGTATGAAGTATCACCCTCACGGGGATGCTTCCATATATTCTGCTCTTGTTGTTCTTGCAAATAAAGAAGTTTTTATTGAAAAACAGGGAAACTTTGGAAATGTGTTTACTGGAGACTCTGCTTCTGCGGCAAGATATATTGAATGTCGTCTTCTTCCCTTTGCTAAGAAAATTTTATACAGTCCTGCAATAACTGAGTATGAGGAATCATACGATGGAAGAAATAAGGAACCAGTAGCTTTCCCTTCAAAAATACCGGTTCTGCTTATTCAGGGTGCAGAGGGTATTGCTGTTGGAATGGCAACAAAAATACTTCCGCACAATTTTAATGAAGTTCTGGAGGCTGTAATATCCGCTCTTAATGGAGAATCCTTTCAACTGTTTCCAGACTTTATTGGCGGGGGATTTATTGATGTATCAGACTATCAGGATGGTCTTGGTAAGGTTCTTGTCCGGGCAAAGTTTGATACAAGTGATGAAAAAAAGATTATTATTAAAGAAATACCCTTTGGAACTACAACTGAAAGTATAATAAATTCCATTGAAGTTGCTGCAAGAAAAGGTAAAATTAAAATTGGCAGTATTAATGATTTTACTACAGATAAGGTAGAGATAGAAATAAAACTTCCCAGGAATGTTCATACAAAAGATGTCGTTGATTCCCTTTATGCTTTTACTGATTGTGAAAATTCAATATCAATAAATCTTCTTGTAATAAAAGATAGCATGCCTACTATTATGACAGTAAGTGAAGTTATTAATTATCATGCAAAACATCTTCTGGATGTTCTGAAAGCTGAATTGAAGGTTACAGAATCCGATCTTAAAGATCGGATCCATGCAAGAACTCTTGAAAGAATTTTTATCGAAGAGAGGATTTATAAAGATATAGAAGATAAATCCACCAGTGCCTCTGTCCATAAGGCAGTTGTTGACGGATTTATTCCTTTTAAGAAAGAGATTAAAAGAGAAGTAACTGATGAAGATGTAGAACGACTTCTTAAAATTCCTATACGCCGAATTTCTCTTTATGATATTAATAAAGCAAGGAAAGAGATTGCAGAACTTAATGCCAGATTAAAAGATATCAGGTATAAATTGAAAAATTTAACTGAATATGCTGTTTCCTTTCTGGAAGAAGTGCTGGCAGAGAATAGAAGCCGGTTTGAAAGAAAAACAGAGATTATTTCTTTTACCAAGGTTGATGTTAGGGAAGCTGCAAAAAGAGATGTTGATATTTATTATAACAGTGATACAGGATATATTGGAACAGATGTTAAAACGGGGAATTCTCAGTTTAAAGTTTCCTCCTACGATAGAATTCTAATTATAAGAAAAAATGGAATTTATTCTGTTGTAGATGTTCCTCATCGTTTATTTGTTGATAAAGGAATGCTCTATTGTGGTCTTGCAGACAAAGAGACTCTGGACAGTGTAGTTTTTTCTGTTCTGTTTCAAAATAAA
>DAOVSY010000422.1 GCA_030633365.1 Spirochaetaceae bacterium
ATTGCTTCATGCCGGCTTCTTGTGGAGATAAAAGTATCTTTCCTGGAAAGAAGAACTTTAACAGGTCTTCTGGATCGCATTGATAAAAGACCGGCAACTACTTCATGCATAACTTCCAGTTTACCTCCAAAAGCCCCACCACTGACAGTTTTAATTATGCGAACCTTACTTTGGGTAAGTTCCAGTGCCCTTGCTATAACATCTCTAAAGCAAAACACATTCTGACAGGAAGACCAGACAGTTAACTTCCCTTCTCTTGTATAATCTGCAATATGACAAACAGGTTCCATATATCCATGATGAACTCTGGGTGTTCTAAAAGTATCTTTAAAAGTAAAATCTGCAGATTCAATACTCTCTTTGGTTTCCTCTTCTGTTGCATTCCCGTATGCAAGCCAGTCTCCGCATAGATTGGATCCATCCTTTCCATGGGGATTAGCCTGAGGGGAGCCATCGCTTATAGCTTTTTCAAAATCAATTGATGAGGGTAATTCCTCGTATTCAACATCAATAAGCTTAACTGCCTCTTCTGCAATTTTTTGTGTATCTGCTGCCACGGCCGCAACCCTGTCACCGACAAACTTGACTGTTTCATCAAAAATATATTCTGTTCTTGGCATATCCATTGGGCTTGAATCCATATAAAATCTGGAAGCTCCGTTATAAACAACGTGAGGGCTGTTAAAATAATGTATAACTGCATGAACTCCCGGCAAAGCCTCAGCCTTTTCTGTATTAATTTTAATAATCTTTGCATGGGCATGAGGAGAAAAAAGTATCTTACCAAAAATCATTCCTTTTATTCTCATATCATCAATATAAATTGTTTCGCCTGCTGCCTTCATTTCTGATTCACGATTGATGATTCGTTTACCTACATATTTCAAGCCCTGATCTATAAAGGTATTTTCCAGTTTTTTAATATCTGCATAACGATCATTCATTTCCTGCCTCCTCTAATCTGACAGAAGCAAGTCTGACAGCATCAACTATCTTTACATATCCTGTACACCTGCATAAATTATCTTCCAGAGCTTTTCTTATTTCAGTTTCTGAAGGTCTGGATTTATTTCTAAGAAGTGCTGTTGTTGAAATTATCATACCTGGAGTACAAAATCCGCATTGTATTGCTCCTGCATCAACAAAGGATTGTTGTATAATATTCAGCTTACCATTTCCCTGCAGCCCTTCTATGGTAATTATTTTTTTACCTTCAAGATTTTTTACCAGTAAAACACAGGAGTTCTTTGCTTCTCCATCAACAAGAACTCTGCATGCACCACAGTCATTTGTTCCGCATCCATGTTTCGTACCTGTTAATTCCAGAACTTCTCTAAGGTAGTATAGAAGTGTCCATTTACTGTTAACCTGAATAGATAAAGACTGCTTATTGATAGTTAAATTAACTGTAACAAAATCATTTTCCATAAAAACTCCTAAAAAAATATTAACGTCTTACAACTTTTATCACCAGAGGGAAAGTAAATGTTAACAGTCCTAAAGCTATGAAAAGAGGCCCATAGTAAAATTTTAATGCAAGAATTCCAAAAATAAAACTTCCAATAGTAGTACCAATATCCATTGAACTTTCCTGAAATGAAAGAGCAGATGCCCTTAAAGTACTCGGAGCACTATCTACTATCCATGTAGAAAAATTTGTTATACTCCCGCTATAACCAAAAGCTATAAATACCGGGACTACCAAATATAAAGGAGAATTTGCTAAACAAGATGCTCCCAGGAGTATAACTCCAAGACTAAAAATAAATGTTAACGGAACAACCATATAAATACGCTTTATCCGGCCTGATAAATAACCGGAAACTGTTGATCCTATAATCCCTGATAGTCCATATATGGTGAAAAACATCGGAAGTGAAATACTATTATTAATAGTCGAAAAATAAACCGCGGTGTATGTTAACACAGCAGCTGAAGAAGATGCAGAGAGTATAATCCCAACATAAGATCCCCTGAGGTCTCTGTTTTTAATCAATGAAAGAAGATCAGCGGGCTTAACCGCGCCCCCTGAAGTTTTCATATCCCCATCAGGTAATCTGACTGTAAACAGAATTAACATTCCGAATAAAGATGAGGATGAAAGTGCAATAAAAAACAGCGGAAAGCCGAAATTATTTATCAAATAAAATCCGAAATATGAACCTACCATAAAGGTTGAGGCAGCCATGGAACGATAGAGACCGATTGCAGTGCTTCTCCTTTCCACAGATACCATATCAGCTATAGCTGAGCCTGCAGCAGACAGGAAGGTAGCCATTCCTACCGCCTGATATACCCTGGCCAGAGACATAAAAAAGAAGTTTGGTGATAACCATATAAGAATTGGTGCTGTAGCGAAAATAAATGAACCTAAAAGTAATGGGAATCTTCTTCCGACAGAATCGGCCAGCGGCCCGAAATACAACCTGAACACAACAGACGATAATGTAAAAATTCCGCTCTGCAGTCCTACCATGAAATCACTTCCACCCCTGTGTTTTACATACAAAGGGAAAAGAGTCAGAGAAACCATCAGGTTCATTAAAATCATAAAACCTGAAATATAAACTGTTACTATCTCTCTTTTCTTAAACTGCTGATTTTTAGTTTCAGATCTGATTTCCATTCCCTAGAGAACCATTCCACCATCTGCGGAGATAGATTGTCCAGTAATATATCTTGAATCATCAGAGGCAAGAAATGCAGTTATACCAGCCATCTCCCAGGGTTCTGCCAGTCTTTTCATAGGGCAGTCATTAGCCCTCATTGCCAGCCATTCCTCAGCTGTCTGACCATCTCTCCCACCTACTTCAGCAGCAACACTTTTAACCATATCTGTTACAGTATTTCCCGGACACAGGGCATTCACAGTAATTCCGTAGGGAGCAAGTTCCATGGCCATGGACCTGGTTAATCCAATTACTCCGCTTTTTGAAGCTGAATATTCAAATGAAGCCGGCCAGCTTGTTTTCCCTGCCATAGAAGAAATATTAATAATAGACCCTGATTTTTGGGAAATCATTGCTGGTGATACTGCCTTGTTATATAA
>DAOVSY010000105.1 GCA_030633365.1 Spirochaetaceae bacterium
ACCGGCTTTTTCATAAAGAATATCATCATCTGTAAACAGACAATCGAATTTTACAACACCAACCTTTAGACCTCTATTTTTAAGGGATACTATTGTTTTAAGTATTACAGAGGTTTTTCCTACAGACGGAGGACCTGAAACTGTTACCAGATTCATACGCCAATTACCTCTTTAATTGAATCATTAAAAATCGTCTCGCAATCTCTTATTGTCTGAGCTACATTTATGGAGTAGATATAGTCCCATTTCAGCCACATAAAAGGGCTGTCACCTTTTAGTTTATTATCTACTTCAGGATTTGTACTTGGAAATAAACCACTATGAGATAGAATTTCTCCAACTTCTTTGGAAGCAAAAAAATCTATAACATCTCTTAATTTATCTATTCTATCTGTTTTAGATAACATAAAAATTGGACTAAGTATTGCACCATCAGAAGGCCACACGGCTTTCATAATGCTGCCTTCTTTAATTGTCTTTGTAAAAAAATAGGGCATAATTGTAATTGCTGGTCTTCTTGTACTTTTTTTCTCACTTTTTACCATTTCCGAAGGATGCAGGGAATCTAAAAGACTTCTACCTAGTTTTTCAACACCATCCTGTCCAAAATTTTTATGAATATTTAATAGAATGGCATTAAAAAGATCAAAATCCCCAACAGGCAGAGAAACACTGTTTTCATATTCCGGTTTAAGAATATCTGTCCAGCTTTCCGGAACAGCTCTGTCTCCAAGTTCATTTGTATTTACCAAAAATACTGCAGGTACAACCCCAATCATGGAATAATGTCCTCTGGGGTCTTTTAATTCATAGCCTTCAAATGATTTATTTTCAGTTTTAAAGTGAACTTCATCACTAAAAACTCCAGCTTTTTTTAACTTACCAAATCTTTCTTCATCAAAAAACAAATCAAATCCGGCAGAGATAAATAAGTCTGGTATTCCAGATTGATCTTTTACTTCTGCAAGATTTTTCTCCACCCAGTCCAGACCCATAGCTGCGGCTTTTAGTTCATATTCAATTTCTATATTGTGAGTTTTCTCAAACCCTTCCATAAACTTACCAAATGATTCCAAAAGCGGTATTCTTACAGGGCAGGGGAGAAGACCCGTCACCTTTACTTTATCCCCAACAGCCAATTTCGATTCACCACCCAGGGTTACATCATTTTCATGGTTTTCCCGTTCTATACTGGAAATTAATATTTTTGAGAATGCAACAGGATCTCTATTTTGAAATGAAAGAGCAGTATTAAGAGTTATATTTTTCCCAAAACTATTTCTTTTTTCCTCTTCCAGCATCTGTGGAAAACCGTTAGATGCGAAAACCACAATAGTTGCAGGATAATTATGTGTAATTTCGAAGAGGGTTTGATTCAGAGTGAAGTATTTTTCGTTCATTTATATTAATTATCCTTGTAAAGGGAGATTATTTCTGTGTAGAGACGCCCTATAGGGCGTCTGTACCAACGAAGAAAAATGTATCAACGCTGCCAATAGAAGATAAGAAAAATATCAAAAAGTGTCAATTTATATATTAGGAAAAAGATCAGAAATGTATTATTTTTATGTTTCCAATCCCATAATCTTATCCACCCGGCGTTGATGCCTTCCACCTTCAAATTCTGCATCAATATAGGCATCTAATATGTCAGGTACAGATTCCTGGTATTCAATTCTTCCACCAAAGGCAATAAAATTTGCATTGTTGTGTACCTTTGACATCTCTGCACCAAATATATTTTGAGGGAGGGCACAACGAATACCGTCAACTTTATTTGCAGAAATACTTATTCCTATTCCTGTTCCACAGCATACTATTCCAAAATTATAATTGCCCTTAAGGTATTCTTTACAGGTTTTTTCTGCCATATCCGGATAGTCAACGGATTCTGCACTGTCTACACCCATATTTTCAATTTCAAAACCCCGGCTTTCAAGATGTTTTATTATTTTTACTTTTAATTCAAATGCTCCGTGATCTGCACCAATTACTATTTTGTTTGCCATTTTTGTCTCCTTTAACACATCTGTTTCCAGTGCTAGATACAGATTCAATCATCACTGTTTGGAAGGGTAGGCGCAAGGCCTACCCCTACGTTTAATCAAAATATGTTTATTTCCATATTTTTAGTTATTCATTATTCATTTTATTCACTATTCAGTAATAATTACTGCTATAAACTTTAAAACTGTATCTCCCGTGTTCTCTATACTGTGGCTCTGACCATTTCCGGTTACAACTATATCACCTTTAATAACATCCTTTTTGCCATCGTCTTCTGTTACTAATCCGGAACCTTGTGTAATTATGTAGTATTCTGTTTCTTTATCATGCCTGTGGAGACCTATTCCTGAACCTGGTTCCAATGACAGCTCTGCCATTAATCGTCCATTTATTATTGAATCAACAGGGACCATGTGGGTAATTGCAACCTCTCCGGGACCACCTCGCATCTCTTTTCTAATTTCCTGTTTCATATCTGATTTTTTTATGATCATGTTATAATAACCTCCGGTTGCAGTGATAATAAATTGGATTTACCATCACTGATTGATGGGTAGGTATAAAACCTACCCCTACATTTGATCCCATTATATGTATTTTCCATATTTTTAGTTTTTCATTATTCGTTTTTCATTTATATTGCTATCTTGGCGGGAAATCATATATTTTTTCCATCAACTCTTTTACCTTTAAACATACATTTTCTTCATCAGACCCGGAAACACTTATTTCAACTTCATCTCCCTTCATTAAACCAAGGGTTAGGAGTGACATCACACTGTTTAATTCTACTGTAGTATTATTCATTGTAAGGTTAATTTTACCAGTATAAGTTCCTATTTCTCCTAAGATAACTCCAGAAGGACGAACATGAATACCTGCATTATTTTTTATTACTGCTTTATTTTTAATCATACTGTTATTTAGTATACTTAAGCTGTTAACTCTATTCCATATAAAATTAGAAAAATTTGTTAAATTTTCTATTACTATAGGAAAAGTCGACTATGTTTATTAGAATACACCTGTTTTATAATAAAATGTGTATTTCCAGGCGTTGGTGTTAAAATTATAGAAATTAGATAGGATGGTGTAATAATGGAAATTGAGCTTAAACAGGAAGTATGGTATAAAATAACTCTAAACATAGGAAAGGTTTTTACTGCCTTTCATAAAGATGGTGAGCTTATTTTTACTGATGGTTCTTCCAAGTTCAGCGGAGATATTCTTCCATTTGCTGCAAGTATGATTCCCTGTGATCCACCTACTAATGTCTTGCCATTGGTAGATTTTTTACCGGATATTGAAGAAGAGGAGAATTAAGTCATAATTTAAGCCCCTTAATATACGCTTGATTTTAGCATAAAATAATGTTAATAATTTCTTTATGGCTTTACAGGACATGCTCCGCGATAATACAAAAAAAGTTTTTTCTACAATGCTCAGTCTTGAACTTATGGAAATTGAAGAAAATCCTGATATTATAGATACTGATGAACATTGGCTGGAAGGTTCTCTGTTTTTTGGTGGATCCATACTTGGCGATTTTAGAATACAGTTGAGAGAAGGTTATTCCAAAAAAATAGCATCAGTAATGCTGGGAATTGATACAATTGATATTAAATCAGAAAATGAAGTGCAGGATGTAATAAAAGAAATTGCAAATATGATTGGGGGCAATCTTAGAACCCAATTATCTGCTTCCGGCATACAATGTGATATAAGCCCTCCTAAAGTTGATAGAAGACAAAATCTTAATCATAATATTCCAGCTGGTGGAAAGTTTGCAAGAATATTTTTCAGTCAGGGAATAAATTATATAATTGCAGAAGTCCATTTACGCCCTTATAAAATATAGGAGGAATGATAAAACGGTTCTGCATTATTATGTTGATATTAATTTAAGGCTTTTTATCATTCAGCGGCAGAGACTTTCCATGGAATGGGTGAGGACAATATTTATCCATATAAATTAAAGGAAAGTGCTCGAAAGCGATTAAAGGAGAAATCTATGTCAAAAAAAATTCTAACTGTGGATGACAGTATGACAATTAGATCTATAATTAAAAATACTTTGAAACCTTATGATTGTGAAATCCATGAGGCTGAAAATGGGTTACTTGGATTACAGTCTATAATCAGAATTATTCCTGACCTTATTATTCTGGATATTACAATGCCGGTAATGGATGGAATAGAGATGCTTAGAAAACTTAGAAGTTCTCCCAGGGGCAAGGACATGAAGGTTCTTATGCTTACAGCAGAATCTGCTAAGGAAAACATTGTAGAAATAGCAAAATTAGGTGTTACAAATTATATTGTTAAACCTTTTACAAATGATCAGCTAATTGAAAAAATAGCAAGTATTATTACTCTTCAGAAAATATAATTAATCTGTAAAGTTATTTTTAATATCAAGAATTTCGGGTAGTTTGGATAAAAAAATATCTACAAGTTCCGGTTGGAAATGAAAACCTCTTTCACTTTTTAGCAGTTCGACTGCTTTCTCAACCGGCCAGGCATCTTTATAAGGCCTTACACTGGTAAGAGCATCGAAAACATCTGCAACTGCACATATTCTTCCACAGATGGGTATATCTTCTCCCTTCAGGCCATTTGGATAGCCGGATCCATTCCATTTCTCATGGTGGGTAAGGGCGATTTTTACTGCAGTCTTTAAGAGACTTGAATCATGACCCTCAAGTATCTCAACTCCCTGACCTACATGTGTTTTCATAATCTCCCATTCCTCAGGGTCCAGTTTCCCTGGTTTAAGAAGAACACTGTCGGGTATTCCTATTTTACCTATATCATGCATAGGGCTTGCATTTAAAATTAGTTCACATTCTGTATTATTAAGTCCAAAACCCTCTGCAATTATTCTACTTACTTTACTCATCCTTACTATATGGTTGCCTGTTTCGTTATCTTTATACTCTGCAGCTCTACCAAGTCTACGTATTATTTCATGTCTGGTTTCCTCAAGCTCTCTGGTCCTTTCAGAAACTTGCTGTTCAAGAAGTCTCTTCTGATTGTTAAGGGCAAGGTTCAGTTTTACTCTTGCTTTTACTATTGGTCCTCTAACAGGTTTCGTAATATAATCAGCAGCTCCAAGATTAAATCCCTTTTCTTCATCAGCATCTTCGTTCATTGCCGTAACAAATATTATTGGAATATTTTTTGTATTATCATTCGCTTTCAATTTTTCTACTGCTTCAAACCCATCCATAACCGGCATCATTATATCCATTAAAATAAGATCGGGGCGATTTGTTTCTACTTCAAGAATTGCTTCTTTTCCATTTTCTGCAATAGATACTTCATAGTTTTCTTCCAGTAATAATGTGCCCAAAACTTTTAGGTTCTGTTGATTGTCATCCACAATCAGGATAAGCGGGGTTTCTGATTTCATTGATCATTCTCCAAAATTTCCAGTTCTTCTATTTTTATTATCAAATCTGAAAATGTATCCAGTGTTTCCATTATACTGTCTTTCTTAAAGCTGGAAATAGATTTGGAAAGTGTTTTAGCCCAGTTTACTATTAGTGTTAAATTGTATTCATTTCCCAGATTGCTTATTTCCTCTGCAAACCTTTTTGCCTGCTTCATACTTAATTTATTTGTAAGAATATTGCATGTTTTTGTGTGTTCGGTCTTAAGAACCTGTAATAAGTGAATAGTATTTGTTTTTGAAATATTTTTATTACTATTGAATTCTTTAACTGTGACGGTTTCCGGAAAATCTAATTCTAAAATTGTTTTACTATCAGGGGAAGTGTCAGATTTAATGATCTCAACATTGTTTAAGGTAACTCTAAATAGAGTTCCGGAATCTTTTTTGTGCACAATATGGATATTACCGTTCATCAGGTTTATCAGTTTTCTTGAAATTGCCAGCCCAAGACCTGTTCCGCTGTACTCAGCTTTTGCCCCTTCGGATGTCTGGTTAAAGGGGTTAAAAACATTTTCCCACTCAGCTTCAGGTATTCCAACTCCTGTATCATTTATATCTATAATAAGAGAAAATGATTTATTATTAGTAAAACCAGATTCAGGATAAGAAGATATTTTAATAAAGCCTGTTTTGGTGAATTTGATAGAATTCCCGATAAGATTTATTAAAACCTGTGTCAACCGCTCTTCATCAAGAAGAAGATTTTCAGGAATTTCCGGATCCAGGTTTATTTCCCATTTTATTTCTTTTTCGTTTAGTATGTGAATAAACATCTTCTCCAAATTATTAATTAACAAAGGGAAATTACAATATTTATACACAATATCAGTTTTTCCGGCTTCTACTTTGGAAAGATCCAGAATATCATTTATCAGTGAAAGAAGGTGCTTTCCGCTGGTGTTTATAGATTTTACAAAACCCTTCTCCTCTTCTTTTTCAATCCTGCCCAGTAATATTTGTGAGAATCCCAAAATTGCGTTCATAGGAGTTCTTATTTCATGAGACATATTTGCAAGAAAATCACTTTTAACTCTGTTGGCTCTTTTTGCATCTTCCACAGCCAGGATAAGTTTTTTTTCTGCTTCCACTCTCTCAAATGTTTCAATAAGTGTTGATATTATTGATGCTATGCTGATTAAAAAATCCTGTTCTTCATTAACCCATTCTCTCTTTTTCCCCTGGTGCTCCAGATATATTATTCCTGCAAGTTCTCCCACAGTAATTATCGGTGAATCGATAATAGATGTAATTCCCATTGGTATAAGAAAATCATCAACATATTTTCTATTTGCTATATTTTTTAATGCATCATTAATTATATTCATTTTTTTTGAATCCAGTGTTTCAAAATAATCTGGAAAATCCGATCTGTAAATAATTTTATCACTTTCATGTTTTCTATTTGAATATAAATCAGCACATTGCAAAGCTTTACCATTATCAATAGATAACCAAATACTAACTCTGCTGACTTCCATGATGTGGGCAACAATTTCAGTTATTTTTTTAAATTCTGTTTTCATATCCGTTACAATAAGTTGTGATAACTTTAAAAGTGCTGTTCTGTATTTAAGCTGCTGCATCAGGCGTGTTTTTTCTCCATCCACTTGCTTTCTTTCATGAGTAATATCTTCTTTTAATCCTATATATCTTATAATGTTGTTTTTATTATCCTTAATGGAAGATATAGATGCTCTTTCCCAGAAGATATCACCATTTTTCTTTTTATTGCAAAATACTCCTCTCCATTCTTTGCCGGTAAGGATAGTATTCCACAGGTCAATGTAGAATCCTCTATCCTGTGTTCTGGAATTTACTATGTTCATATTTTTGCCGACAGCTTCTTCTTTTGAATAACCTGTAATTTGAGTGAATTTTGGATTTGCATATTCAATAACACCCTCATGATTGGTAATTGTAATGGAAGTAGGGCTTGATTCGACTGCCTGATAATATACTGATAATTTCTCTTCAGTTTGTTTTAAATTGCTAATATCAAGAAGGATACCTTCATAGTGTGTAATTTTTCCATTTTTATCTCTTCTTATACGGGTAAGGTCACGGATCCATTTAATTTCACCCTCTTTTGATATTATCCGGTAAGGGGCATGCTCAAATGAATTACTTCCATTTTTACTGTTGCTTTTAACTTCATCTGCAACTAATTGAATATCATCCGGGTGTATAATATCAGTGTACAAAACACTACTGTTAAGGAACTCATCCTCACTATACCCCAATACATTAGATACATTGGATGAGATTATCTCGACAGGCCAATTTTTTTTATTTTGCCATAAAATCGTAACTATTGGGCTTCGTTCTATTATTTGGGCAAGCTCTTTCTTTATACTATCCATTATCAATATTCCCGGTATATGCAGCTGATCCGGATTTTACATTGGAAAAAGTAATTTTGAAAATAGTTCCCTGAGTTTCTTTCCTGATAATCTCTATACTGCCGTTCATTAGATTCAGCAGCCGTTTTGTAATAGCCAGCCCCAATCCAGTGCCCCCGTATTTTGCAAGAGAACCCTTTCCTGTCTGTTCAAAAGGATCGAATACCTGCTCTCTGTTCTCTTCAGGAATTCCTATACCTGAATCTTCAATGTTTATTACCAGAGAGCTGTTAGATCTATTTTCAGAAGAGTCCGGGGAATCCAGGGATATTTTTACAAACCCCTTTTCTGTAAATTTTACTGCATTGCCAATAACATTTAAAAGGATCTGTCTAAAGCGTATCTCATCAAAAACTAATACTTCCGGAACTAACTGAGATATCTCTATTATAAAATCAAGTTTCTTTTCACTGATCTTTTGTGAAAAAAGCTGCTTCATATCATTGATGATTAACTTTACTTCTACCGGTCTATTTATAATTTCTACCTTTCCTGCTTCTATTTTTGAAAGATCCAGTATATCGTTTATCAGATAAAGCAATACTTTCCCACTTGAATTGATGGATTGGAGATACTCACGGTCTACTTCATCCTTTTCCTTTTCAAGCAATATTTCAGAAAACCCTAAAATAGCATTCATTGGAGTTCTAATTTCATGGGACATATTTGCAAGGAATTCACTTTTTATCCTGTTTGCATCTTCTGCGTTTTTGACAGCATCCCTCATTTTCTGCTCTGCTTTTATTCGTTCATCTGTTTCAATCAATGTTGCAATAGAGGCCGCTATCTGGCTTGCGATATTTTGTTCTTCTATAGTCCATCTTTTTATTCCATCTTTGTGAGCAAGACCGAAAACTCCCATGAGTTGCCCCTGGTTCCATATAGGACTGTCGAGCATAGATGTTACGCCGGATGTTTTTAAATATCCTTCTTTGTG
>DAOVSY010000379.1 GCA_030633365.1 Spirochaetaceae bacterium
ATATGGCAGATGGATATGCAAGAGCCAGTGGTAAAACAGGTGTCGCTTTGGTTACTTCCGGGCCAGGTGCTACAAATACTATTACCGGGATTCTAACTGCACATATGGATTCAATTCCACTGGTTGTTTTAACCGGCCAGGCTCCTACCTGGACTCTGGGTGTAGATGCTTTTCAGGAAGCAGATATGTTTGGAATATCATATCCGGTAGTAAAGCATTCTTATTTAATAAAAAGCGCAGAGGATATACCAAGAGTATTTAAGGAAGCTTTTTATCTGGCCAGTTCCGGACGCCCGGGACCTGTTTTGATTGATCTTCCAAAAGATGTAACCAGTGCACAGATAGATCCCAATTATAATGCACCTTTTCACCTCCCTGGATATACGGTCCCGGATGAAGTGAAAGATAAGGATCTAATTGAAGTAGCAGAATTGTTAAATAAAGCAAAAAAACCTGTTCTTCTTGTAGGACATGGTTCTGTTATATCCGAAGCAGAGAAGAGTGTTCTGTTTTTAGCGGAAAAGTTACAAATTCCAGTTACAAATACACTACTTGCCAAAGGGTGTTTTCCTGATACCCACGAACTTAGTCTGGGAATGCTTGGAATGCATGGAACAGCTTATGCAAATAAGGCAGTATATGAATGTGATCTTATAATCTCAATTGGAAGTCGTTGGGATGATAGAATTACAGGTAAGATTGATGAATTTTGTAAGGATGCTGTTAAAATCCACATAGATATTGATCAATCAGAAATTAATAAAGTTATAAAAGTGGACAAAAGTATTGTTGGAGATGCAAAAGCAATCCTGGAAGGTATGGCTCCTTATTTGGAAAAAGGAGATACTGAAGATTGGGTTAAAACTGTTAAGAAATGGAAAAAAGCTTATCCCCTGAACTACAGGAAAGAAGGAAAGTTAAGAGCTCAGCATGTAATTGAAGAGATCTATAATCTTACAGAAGGTAAGGCTATTGTTGTAACAGATGTTGGACAGCATCAGATGTGGGCAGCACAGTTTTATCAGATTAAATCCGGTCGCAACTGGTTATCTTCCGGTGGTGCCGGAACTATGGGATATGGATTTCCTGCTGCAATTGGTGCTTCTCTGGCAAGACCGGATAATATAACTATTGCGATAGTTGGTGATGGAGGTTTTCAAATGACTCTTTCAGAACTTTCTACAGCAGTAAATCAAAAATTACCAATTAAAATTTTAATTATTAATAATCATTATCTGGGAATGGTAAGGCAGTGGCAGGATATGTTTTATGATAACCGTTTATCCGGGGTAGATTTAAAGGGAAACCCTGATTTTGTAAAACTGGCACAAGCTTATGGAGCAAAGGGTTTTAGGATTAGAAGAAGTTCGGATGTCCGGAAAGTCCTGAATGAAGCTCTTGCATATAATGATGGACCATGTGTTATCGATGCAGAAGTGGAAAAGCTGGATAATGTTTTTCCAATGATACCTGCAGGTGCGGGGTTAAACGAAATATTACTTGAAGCACCTAAAACTAAACTTGAAAAACCTAAGGGGAGTACATAAAATGGGAGATACCTACTCAACACATGCAATAGGATTGTATGTAGCAAACAAATCCGGTGTATTAAATAGAATAGCCCTGGTATTCTCACGCCGGGGATATAATATTGACAGTCTTGTAACTTCACCTGCCAGAAATTCTGATTTTTCACATATGAATATTATTGCATCCGGGGAAAAAGAAACTTTGGATCAAATTCTTAAACAGTTGAATAAGCTTGTAGATGTAGTGCATGCCAGAGATTATGCAGATATTGATATTGTAGAGAAAGAACTGGCACTTATTAAAGTAAAATGCGGTGCAGAAAATAGAACGGATATTATGCAGATAGGACATGCATTTAGAGCTGAGGTTTCTGATATTTCTGATACAACAATTACTTTTCAGGTAACAGGCCCTTCCAGAAAAATAGATGGTCTTGTTAAAATGTATGAAGTATATGGAATAATTGAAGTAATTAGAACGGGTAAGGTTCTTATGGCCATTGGTGATGAGTTGACAGCATTTGCCGGGTATTCCAGAAAAGAGCTTCCTACTCTTGAAGGTGAGATTAGAGAGGCAAAAAAGTAATGGGCAAAAATCTTTTTAATAAGATATGGGATCTTCACAAGGTTGGAACTCTGGATTCGGGTTTGGATCAGCTGTTTATAGGTCTTCATCTTATTCATGAGGTCACATCTCCCCAGGCTTTTGCTATGCTTAAGGAGAGGAAGCTGAAGATCCTGTATCCTAACCGTACCTTTGCCACAGTAGATCATATTGTTCCAACAGAGAATCAGACAAGACCATTTGAAGATACTCTGGCAGAGAAAATGATGGTGGCTCTTGAACAAAATACAAAAGAGCATGGTATACCCCTGTATGACCTTAAAAGTGAAAATCAGGGGATAGTACATATAATTGGTCCTGAACTTGGATTAACACAACCAGGAATGACAATTGCCTGTGGAGATTCACATACATCAACCCATGGGGCTTTTGGCTCCATTGCATTTGGTGTGGGGACTTCACAGATAAGGGATATTCTTGCTACTCAGACCATGGCCATTGGCAGACCAAAAGTAAGGCTTATAAAAATTAATGGATCTTTGCCTACTGGAGTTTATGCAAAAGATATAATTCTCAGGGTAATAAAAGACCTGGGTGTGAAGGGCGGAATTGGCTATGCCTATGAGTTTGGTGGTTCTGGTATAGAGGCACTTTCTATGGAAGAACGGATGACAATTTGTAATATGAGTATTGAAGGTGGTGCTCGGGTTGGTTATATCAATCCAGATAATACAACTTTTAAATATATGAAAGGCCGACCCTTTTCTCCAAAAGAAGAAAACTATAAAAAAGCTGAAGAATACTGGAACTCTATTAGATCTGATTCAGATGCAGAGTATGATGATGTTTATACCATGGATGCTGGAGATCTTCAGCCCATGGTTACATGGGGTATAAACCCCGGTCAAAGTGTTGGTATCGGAGAAACTCTGCCTCTGTTAAATTCTCTTGATTCTGATAACAGGGAAACTGTAGCCCAGGCTTATAAGCATATGGACTTTAAAGAGGGTTCTCCTATTCTTGGGCAGGAAATTAATGTCGCATTTATTGGATCATGTACTAATGGAAGAATTTCAGATTTAAGAGTAGCTGCAAAAATAGCAAGAGGAAGAAAGGTTAACCCAGGGGTACGGGCTTTGGTTGTCCCTGGATCTAAACATGTTGCAAAGCAGGCAGAAGCTGAGGGTTTGGATAAAATTTTTATTGAAGCTGGATTTCAGTGGAGAAATGCTGGATGTTCAATGTGTCTTGCTATGAACTCAGATAAACTGAAGGGCA
>DAOVSY010000515.1 GCA_030633365.1 Spirochaetaceae bacterium
GACATGGAAGTACTATGAAAACCGTGCTTTGCAATAAGCTTTAGAGTCGCATCTAATATTGCTGTACGTTGTTCACTTTTCTCTTTCATTTCAAACCTCAAACAGAATGAACGTTCGCTTTATAATACTCAAAGTTATATCAATTGTCAAGGACACAGAGAATCAATTTGTTTTGCAAATGCGTTATGGATTGGAGGGGCACCGAAGGTGGTGTTTTGTAGGGGCCGATTTATCGCGCCCATATAAAATACGGAACCCCCGCAAAGCCAGATCCCTCCCGTAGGGGCAACCGGCCGGTTGCCCCTACGGGAGGGAAACGCCCAAAAAATAACAACAATAAAAAACCCGCAGGAATTAATTCCCACGGGCAATAATTAACAAAGACAATTTACAAATTGCTCTGACGTTTTAATCAATAACAGCCTTATAATCTGCAAGCAGACTGGCCTTACCATCCAAAATAAATGACATATTCATATTTATTCTGGAAACCATTTTATCTATAAAAATTTCTGCGACCTTCATTTTTCGATCAGACCGGACGGCATCTCTTAACATCAGATATGCAATAATTAAATCTGTTGCCATTTCCACAAGACGTCTTGAATGATAGGTAGTAAAATCCGGATCAGTTGCTTCTTTAACACCAATAAGAGTTTTTTCAAAAACCAATCGGGACTTTTGAACCTGTTTATGAAGTTCTTCTGCATGAGAAAAACCTTCACTCTCATACTCATCCATTATAGATATGGCGGTTCCTGTAGTTACTCCACCAATAGCAGCCACTATCTGTAGCTGTGTAGTTCCTTCATAAATATTTGTAATTCGGGCATCACGATAATGACGCTCAACACCAAATTCCTGCATATACCCTGTTCCACCATGGATCTGGATAGCATCGTATGTAACCTTATTTGCCATCTCTGTATTAAATGCCTTTACAATTGGAGTAAAAAGGCCTGCAAGCCGGGAATACCGTTTAAGATCTGTTTTAAACTCCGCCTTTCGTTCAGGATACTTTTCAGCCATCTCTTCCAGACCCTCTTTCATATCTACAAATCTGGCTGTTTCATAAAGTAGAGTTCGTGCTGCTTCTATGGAAATTTTCATCTCTGTAAGCATTTCAAAAACAGGAGGAAACTCTCTTACAGGTTTTCCAAACTGTATTCTTTCCCCTGCATATTTATCAGCTTCTCTGTAAGCAGATTCTGCAATACCAAGAGCCTGACCGGCTATACCTAATCTGGCACTATTCATAAGCCACATAGTATATTTGGAAAGGCCTCGTTTTCTCTCACCAACAAGGGTAACAGGCGCATTGTTAAACTGAAGTTCACATGTTGGTGAACCATGAATACCAAGCTTATGTTCCAGACGACGAATAACCATATGTTCATCTCTTCGATAAAGAAAGAATGAAAGGCCTCTGGCACCGGTCTGTCCCTCTTCACTTCTTGCAAGAACAAGGCCTATTTCACCATTACCATTGGTAATAAATCTTTTTACACCATTAAGAAACCATTGGCCGCTTGCAGCCTGATGGGCTCGTAAATTAACTGCCTGTAAATCGGAACCAGCATCGGGTTCTGTTAATATCATTGAACAACCAAGTTCTCCAGTAGCAAGTAAAGGCAGCACGTCTGCTTTCTGTTTATCTGAAGCAAACTTGTTGATAGTTTCTCCAATATCCTGGTTAAGACCAAAGTTTAAAAAAGAACCGTCGGCTCTGGAAACAATTTCCGCTGCTATAGAAAGCATAATAGAAGGAAAGTTCAAACCCTTGTATTTTCTGGGATAAGAAAAACCCATTAAATCAGCCTGAGCAAACATATCCAGCATTTTCCGTGTTCCCTTGGCATACTGGACTTCACCATTAACAAGCTTTACACCTTCCTCATCAATCTCCGCTGCAAGAGGTGCAAGATTTTCGCCACTTAATTCTCCAATTATAGACAAAACCTTTTTATAGGAGTCCTTGGCATCGGCTATATCAATTGGTGCATAGTTATATTTTTTTGCATCGCTAAAATTATCTTCCTTCTGGGTTATAATTCTATCAATATCCATATTCTCAAGATGAAACAGTATATCTTCATTATCTAATAAAAAATTTTCCATATTACCTCCAGTAATCGCTTTCGAGCACTTTCCACAGGCTGTCTGAACAAGTAGAAAATCTGTCTACGTCTAAACTGTGAAAAGTCTCTGCCGCTGAATGAAAAATATTATTGAATTTGATTTCATCAATATAGTTCTTTATCATATTTATCATTCCCCCTAACCCTTTGCCTTGAAAGCTTTTATGAATTTCGGAATAACATCTTTTAAATCTCCGACAATACCATAATTAGCAATCTGGAAGATAGGCGCTTCATGATC
>DAOVSY010000430.1 GCA_030633365.1 Spirochaetaceae bacterium
AACTTACTATGGTGGTGAAGACAGTAATTACAGAGGTCGTTATGCTTTTTCCAAAGAAGAAGATATTGAAAAAGCTTTGGATGATTATATAAACAGAACATACAGATTTGGAGAGAATACTGACTTTGAGCACAGTGATACTGCAGATTTTGATACTCACTTTAATGTATCTCTAAGTATTGAAGGTGCCGGTAGGGGAGTCACAGAGGAACCCCAGGCTCTAGTTGCCATTATGCAGGGAGAGTTTGCAAATTTTCTACCCGATCTTTTTAGTAGAGCTAAAAGTGATGATGAAGAAGATGAAGACCGTGTTAACGAATACTATTTCTATAAACCTTTTACTTTTGAAACAAGATATACAATTAATCCTCCTGTTGGTTTTTCTTTAAGAGAGCTGCCTGAATCAGAAACAATTGATCTTGGAGTTGCAAGTTTTAAAAAGAGCTTTAATATGACTGATAAAAAGGTCGAAGCAGTTCTAACTCTGGTCTCTGGAGCAGGTACAATTTCGACCGAAGATTTTGAGTCTACCAGAGAAAAGGTTCTTGATTTTACAAAAAGCAATCCTGTTCTAATGGTTTTTGATCACATGGGTGTGAAGCTTCTTGCAGATGGTGATTATAGAGGATCTATTGATTATATGAAGGCCATAAGTGATCTGGAACCGGATAAAGAAATACATTTAATAAGACTGGCAGATGCTCTTTTAAAGGCAGGTCTTGGTCTTGATGCAAGAAAAGCAGCTGAAAGTGCCGTGGCCTTAAATGGTGAATCGGCAAAAGCATATAGTAAGCTTGCATGGGTTCTTCAGCATGATGAACTTGGCAGACGATTACGACCTGGTTATGACAGATCAGGAGCTATAGCTGCTTATAAAAAAGCAACAGAACTGGATAAAGAGGAATGGTCAAATTTTGCTAATATGGCAATCTTGCTGGAATATAATGAAAATGGCCTAAGATACAGCAGTACTGATCTAAGGGAAGCAGTAGAAACCTATAAACAAATTGGCGATAAGCTTAGTGATAATGGTATGGATATAAATTTAATAACAGATCTGCTCTACCTTCAGGATTGGGAAGAACTGGATATAGCTCTTGAAAAAATTGATAATAAAAAAACAGTTTCTTTATATAAAATTGCAGCTTTTGGGGCAAAACTTAAATTTGATGCAGCATTCAGTGAAGCTTCTAAAACAGGTGATGCTGTAGACAGACGTAAAATCCTTTCAAGTGCAGGAGAGCTTCTTATTCATATCAGGGAGTATTCGGCAGCATCGGTATTTCTGGAAGAAGCATCAAAAGGTTCTGCAGATGCTCTATCTTTGGAATCCAGAGCTGATACTCTTTCCAGGACAGAGCTTTTCGAAGATATTAAACTTGATCCAAAAAATCCGGAAGATATTGTAAGAAGATTTTATAAAGCACTTTATCTTTCTGGAGGATCTGATTTTACTGAATTAAAAGAAATTGTCAGCCCGGATGTATTCAGAAATGCGATAGATAAAGATACTTATAATAGTTTTCAATCAGAATGGCAGGCAATAATAAACAGGAGTCTTTCTTCAGGCTTACGACTGGAAGTTATTCTTGACTTAATATTGTCTGATATCAAATTTCAAATAAAAGATGATAGTGACCGAGGGTATCATCTAAAACTAATACAAACCGGCCTTGGTTCAAATCTTGATTCAAATTTTTATATTAGAGAGTCTGGTGGAGTACTTAAAATTGTTGGTACCGATAGTTTTAGAGAACCCATTGGAAATATAATAATGGATGATATTGAATCCGGACAGCTAAATACTGCTGCTAAATGGCTGGATTGGTTTCTAAAAGATTATGGATCTTTTACCAGGGAAGGAGATGAACCCCTTTATGGACACCCTGTGCATGGTTTCTGGAAAAAAAGAGGTAATGATTCATCAAATATAGATGTAATGAAACTTGCAGCATCTTCAATACTTGTCACGGAGCGTAGTACATATTTGGAGGCTGCCAAACTTTTAGAAGAGGGACTTAAAAAATCTGCAAATACTTCATTTATTAGTGAAATATACTATGCCCTTTATTTTGCCTACCAGTCAGGTGATAATTTTGAGGGGCAATTAAAATCTGCAGAATGGCTTTATGATAATTACCCTGAATCAGATTTTGCCTGGTCATCCTTACTTAGTTCACTGTTAAATTTAGGTAAGTATGATAAATTAAAAGTTCTTGCAGAAGAAAGATTACTTGAAGATGATGAAGATTCAGTTGCAATTGATATGCTGATTAATATGTATTTTACAAAAATGGATTTTGATTCTGTAGATAGAATTTTTCAGGATTTAAAAGAAAAAAATCGCTTAACAGCCCGATTATACAATGCTGTTGCCTGGATGGATCTTTTTGACCCTGAACTGGATGAAACTGCTTTGGAATATTCACGCCAGGCAGTAACTCTATCCAATAGCAATAATCCTCCAATTCTTCATACTTTGTCAGCTTTATATGCGGAGTTTGGTAGATGCGAGGAAGCAAGAACCACTTTGGACCGGGTTATGGCACTATCTGGATCAAGTGATCCTTCTTCGGATGACTGGTATGTATTAGGCCGAATTGCAGAAGAATATGGAATGATTGATTCGGCAGTATTCTATTATAAAAAAGTGGAGAAACCGGAAAGTATTGCCGGACAATATGACAGCTCCTATACATTAATGGAAAGAAGGCTGGATGCCATAAATCTGAAATAGCTTTTTGCGATGTATCACATTTTGAATTTAATAAACAGCTCTTCTCTAATATAGGGGTATATCACCGACGCAAAAAGCCATTCACTCGTGAAAACAGGCCACATCGCAAATAGCTTATATCTATTTCCTATAAACTGATTAAAGGGTTATAATGATTTATGGAGTCAGAAAAAGGTTTTATTCTAAGCAGATCCGCTTATGACAATAAAGGTAAATGTACTCTTAAATATTTTGGAAGATCCCTGTCAGGGCCATTTCAGAT
>DAOVSY010000465.1 GCA_030633365.1 Spirochaetaceae bacterium
AGTTTACAGCATCGGTCGAGTCTGTTCCGAAATCTTTTACCTCATATCCTTTCCCTTCCAGGTATTTGATTATGGAAAGTTTCATCTGGTATCCAGCATGATCCGAAGCGATGGCCAGGTTTTTTTTCATTGTTCTACTTTTTTAACAATTGGGCTGTTGATTTGTTGTTAATTGATTTTAAAAAACTGGCTCTTGTGTACGCCTTTCATCCGAACCCGTGAATTAGGCTAACTTTACCATGAAAGATAAACAGATTGTCAACAGTCATTATCTTTGTTTTGGAGATGTTTTTATTAAGTCGGCCAGATGTTAACAGTTGTTAAGTTTTAGTGTAACATACCAATTTTCAAAACTTAACAAATATTCAGCTTGTTAATAGTATGTGTTAAATCATTGAATAATTGATTATGCAAAGATACCTTCTGTTTTTTTAAAACAGAATCAACCGCCTATCATCATCATCAGTTAAGATTTATACTTTAATATATTAATATAAATATAAGATGAGTATTGTGAATAAATCAAAAATGGAAGAATTAGGTTATATAGACTTGGATGTAGATAAGTCGCTCAATATTGTTAGTGAGATTGATATTATGCGGAAGGAAAAGAACGCTGTAATCCTGGCTCATTTTTACCAGGAGGCTGAAGTTCAGGATATTGCCGACTTTGTGGGCGATAGTCTGGGCTTGTCACAACAGGCCGCTGCAACAGAAGCAGATATTATTCTTTTTGCCGGAGTACATTTTATGGCAGAAACAGCCAAGATACTCGCACCTGAAAAGAAGGTTCTTATTCCGGATCTTCAGGCGGGTTGCTCCCTGGCCGATTCCTGTCCCCCGAAAGAATTTGCAGCTTTTAAAAAGAACTACCCCGGGTATACAGTAATCTCCTATGTGAACACCACTGCAGAAATCAAGGCGCTAACTGATATTATTTGTACTTCGACCAATGCTCTTCAGATTGTCGAGAGCCTTCCGGAGGACGAAAAAATTATATTTGCTCCCGATCGCAACCTGGGCAATTATATAAAAAGTATGACAGGAAGAGAGATGGTAATATGGGATGGAGCATGTCATGTGCACGAAGAATTCAGCCTGGAAAGAATTCTGGAAATAAAGAAGGAATATCCTGAAGCTCAAATAATTGCGCATCCAGAATGTGAAAAGCAAATTCTGATTGTAGCCGATCATATTGGATCTACCACGTCACTGTTGAATTATACGATCAGGGATAAGGGAAAGTCGTATATTGTGGCAACAGAATCGGGAATTCTTCACCAGATGAGAAAGGCCAGTCCTGATAAACACTTTATTCCTGCGCCCCCCAAGGATTCTACCTGTGCATGCAACGATTGTAAATATATGAAACTGATATCCCTTAAAAAGATTTATAATACTTTGAAGTATGAGCTTCCTGAAATAACTTTGGAACAGGATTTGATGGATAGAGCCAGGGGATCAATTGTCAGAATGCTTGATATATCAAACCGTCTTCAATTATAAGCTGCCTTCATGTTAAAAGCTTTTTTTCAATATGTGGTGCCGATCCTGTTTTTAGGATTATGGCATATGCCCTTATCTGGCCAGGAAGAGGAAACTGAAAATGGCTTCGTTCAATTCTATTATCCCAATGATCAGGTATCGAGCGAAGGAATGATGCGGGATGGAAAACCTGATGCTTACTGGCGAACCTATTATGTAACAGGGGTAATAAAATCGGAGGGTAAGCGTACCAATTTTTTACTGGACAGCATCTGGAACTTTCATAACCAGGCTGGAGAACTAAGCGAGCAGATTTCTTATAAGATTGGAGAAAAAAGCGGATATTCAAATAAGTACATTTATAACAATCCTCAAAATCCTGGGCAGTCAACATTGATTTCCAGCGAGTTATATGTTTTGGGAAGAAAGGAAGGGTCTTCACTATATTATCATCCTACCGGAGAATTGAAGTTGATTGTGTTCTATAAAGATGGAAAAAAGCAAGGATTATCGAGAGAGTTTTCAAAGGATAGTACACTGATCACCGTGGTTCAGTATAAGGACAACTATGTCATCGACAGGGAACGCGTAAACAGAAGGGATGAAAAGGGAGATAAACAGGGAACTTTCCGGGATTACTATGAAAATGGCAGGATAAAAAAGGAAGAGCACTATATGAATAATCAGCTTCATGGCTATTACAGGGAATTTGATGGAAAAGGAGATTTGGTAATGGCCCTGCGTTATGAACGGGGGACAATTGTGGAGGAGATTGATGAGGACATGAAGGAGTTGCTGGATATGAAAAGTACCTATGACCAGGATGGAAGGCTTATTTTTACCGGCGGATACAAAGAGGGTGTGCCTGTAGGAATTCACCGTTTCTTTGATACAGCCGGAGTGGTTGAGAATGCCTATCTCTATAACGAACTTGGCCAGAAAGTTTCGGAGGGAATCATTGATGAACAGGGAAGACGAAAGGGTTCCTGGACCGATTTATACTCCAATGGTGAGGTTCGGGCAAAAGGAAGCTATCAGAACAATCAGCGCTCGGGTACCTGGACTTATTTTTTACAAAAGGGGGGTATTGAACAGAAGGGAAGATTTGAACGCAACAGATATATGGGAATATGGAACTGGTACTATCCAAACGGAAATAAGTGGAGGGAAGAGAGTTACTTTAACGGAAGAGAGGATGGAATGTTTGTGGAGTATGATCCTGGCGGAAATATTCTTACCAAGGGTGATTACATTG
>DAOVSY010000552.1 GCA_030633365.1 Spirochaetaceae bacterium
CTGTTCTATTGCAGCTGCAAGAGTTCTTCCAACACCTATACCGTAACAGCCCATAACTGCAGGAACCTGTTTCCCGTTGCGGTCAAGAAAGTTGCAGTTCATAGATTCGCTGTACTTTGTTCCAAGATAAAAAACCTGGCCCACTTCTATACCTCTGTGTTCTTCCAGTTTCCCTTCATTACATATTGGACAGGGTTCTCCTGGCAATGCATGAATAAAATCTCCCAGTTCATCAACTTTAAAATCCCGTTCCGGATTTACACCTGTTAAATGGTAATCTGTTTTATTAGCTCCACACACCAAATTAGGTAATTCCTGAATACCTCTGTCTGCAGCAATTTTAATCTGTTTTTTAAGACCTATTGGTCCGGCAAACCCTGTGGATGCACCAGTTATTTCTTCTACTGTTTTATCATCAGCAAGGTGAACAATATTTGCATTAAAAAAGGCCTGTATTTTAGCTTCATTTACTTCTTTGTTACCAGGAACCAGTACAAGGACAGCTTTCTCATCCACCATGTAAACTAAAGATTTTATAAGTTGTTCCGGTTTTTTATTTAAAAAGGCTGTTACATCTTCAATGCTTTTTTGATTTGGTGTATGAATTTCTTCCAAAGAAGTAAATAGAGAACTGTCCTTTTGGTAAGATTTTTCTTTGACTGCAGCTTTTTCTTCATTAGCCGCATAATTACAGTGGCTGCAGCTTAAGATGCCATCTTCCCCGGACTCTGCCAAAACCTGAAACTCATGGCTTTTATCACCGCCAATAGCTCCGGTTGCTGCATCAACAGCTTTAAATTTAAGACCACATCTGTTAAAAATTTCTGTATATGCATCAAACATTAACTGATAGTTTTCCAGGGATTTTTCCACACTTTCATCGAAACTGTAGGCATCCTTCATTATAAACTCTCTACCACGCATAAGACCGAAGCGGGGTCTTATTTCATCTCTGAATTTACTCTGAATTTGATAGAGGTTCCATGGAAGCTGTTTGTAACTTTTAAGGTTTTTACGAACCATATCTGTAATAACTTCTTCATGGGTTGGCCCAAGGCAGAAGTCGCTATCTTTTCTATCTTTAAAACGAAGAAGTTCTGCTCCATAATATTCCCATCTGCCGCTTTCTCTCCAGAGTTCTGCAGGCTGTACTATTGGCATTAGTACTTCCTGGCAACCCTTTTTTTCGAGTTCTTCTCTAATTATTGCTTCTATTTTTCTTAGACTTCGTAAAGCCATTGGTAAGTAATTATATATTCCACTGGCAAGCTTCTGGATCATACCTGCTCTAAACATAAGCTGATGGCTTACAACCTGAGCTTCTTTAGGTACTTCTTTCATTGTTTTTAAAAATGCGCTGCTTAACTTCATAATGTTCTCCAATATAGTATGTAAGCAGAACATTATTCTAAATGGAAGATAGAATCAAGTTCTCTAAAGTTTCAATTCAATTTTACCTGTGGCAAAATTATGTACTAAAACCTGGATCAAATTTTGATACCCAATACCCATCTCTTTCGATTTAGCTTTAATTATTGCAAGATCACTCACTGAAAATCGTATTGTAGTTTGTTTCTTTTCACTCAATAATCTGGTATATTCTGCAGCTTCCCTATAAGTATTAAGCTCAGATTCGGACAAGGGCTTATCTATCCATTCACCACTATTTATTTCGGACAATAAAACAGACTCTTCGTTATTTAGAATAATCGAACTATTTTTCATTTGTAGTCCCTCCTCTATACTGCTTTGTTAGTTTTCTACTTGGAATTATGGTTTTCAAAAATAATTCATCACTATTTTCAATAAAAGGCACATAATAGATGTAATCATCTATCTTAATAATAAATATTTGTTGATTGGGATATTTATCTTTATCAGGATGAACTTTCCGTCCAACTATTTCCCCTGATTCAACTTTTTCCAGTATTTGTTCAAAACTAACACCTCTTTGCATTTTCAATATCTGATTCTTTTCCTCATTCCATGTTATGAGCTTTCTACTCATTCTTTTCTCCCA
>DAOVSY010000015.1 GCA_030633365.1 Spirochaetaceae bacterium
CTGTATTCTGCTGCAGCATCTGATAACATTGGCATATCAAAAAAACCATGAATCATCGATTTATACCTATGCATTATGACCTCAACTCCTGACTGTTCAAGTTTCCTTGCGTAAGCTTCTCCTTCATCCCTTAATACATCACACTCTGCTGTAACAATAAAAGCTTTAGCAGGAAGTGTTTTAAATTGCGCTAATAATGGTGAAACTTCAGGATTATTCCGTAACAAATTATCAGGGACATAAGCATTAATAAACCATTCCATAAGTTCCTTCGTTACAAAATGATTCTCCCCGAACTCCTTGTATGAAGGGGTATTGGTAGAAGTCAAATCCACTACAGGATAAAGAAGTACCTGACCAGTAACCCCGGGTGTTCCCATTGCTGCTGATCTATTAGCCAAAGCTGCAGCTAGATTTCCTCCAGCACTATCACCCATAACCAGAAAGGCAGACCTGTCAATATCAAGTTTTTCTGAGTTGTCCCACACCCATGATGCCACGAAATAACATTCGTCCAAAGCGGAAGGAAAATGATTTTCCGGAGCTAACTTATATTCGACTGAGACAATACAAGCTCCGGTTAGTACTGAAATTTCTCTACAACTTGCATCTCTTGTTTGTATATCTCCAAGGGTCCAACCACCTCCGTGAATAAATATAATAACCGGATATTTTTTATTTACACTAACAGGTTTAAAAAATCTAACAGGTATTTTTTGACTACCTTCATTTATTATAAGATCTTCCACATCTATTATTCCATCAACTTTTTTTACCGTCAGAAACTGCTTAAATAACTCAACATCACTTTCCCTTGCAGCTTCTATTGCACCTTCAAATAGGCCGGGGCCACTGTCTACATTTGCCAGATCCTGCAAAAAAACTTTTAATTGTGAATCAACCTTATCCATTATTCTTCCTTAAAAACCCAATTGACTGACTAAACATTTATTCCCAAAAGATTATATGCAATTTTATTTATCTTATCTCTATTCCCAATGTATACTCCAAAATGGAACTGATCGCTGGTAAAAGAACGTCCTGATCTCCCTCCAATAGTCTGTCCATTTACCTCTAATTCACCGAAACCGCCATAACCCCCATTATCATTATAAACATGAATAGAATTACCCTGTTTGCCAGGAGTATGAGATGGTTCCTCTGAATATAAGGCTGAAGGATTGTTGAAAAATGACCGTATAACCAAATAGTACTTATCTTCTTTATAATTATTTATATATCCCAGGCGGCCGAAAACATGTGCTGCGTTATAACCAACTTTATATCTTCGATTACCTGTAATCTCCAATCTAATGTGGTTTGATCCTATTTGCTGAAATTTATTATCTACAGGTTCATAATAATCTGTATATTCTGCGGTTGATACTGATGGTATATAAAGTCTCCCCCCGGGATTTAACTGCATAAGACTCCAGGATTCACTGGCAATATTATCTGCCTTTTTTTCTAAAAGTGATATCTGCTGCTCATAGCCTGAAAAAATAACACCATCAATTAATTTATCATATTCGTTTAAATTACGAAGAGGATCTTCTGCTTTTTTAATAATTTTTTCAATATGAAGTTCTTTTTTACCAGAAGCAATATTATAAGTATCAAGAATCAGATCCTGATCCAATGTCCATGACACCCCGGAAGATCCCTCCAATTTATAAAAACCCGGATCAACATTTTCAGGCAAATCGTAACTATCAAAAAAATTCGTACGATCCTTTACATTGTACTGGATTTCAGGCGCTAACCAAATGCGGTCACCTCCCATATTCCAGTCTCCTGAATCCAGATATTCCTTAAATTTATCTTTTGTGGAAAAAATGTTACTTGCCCATAAAATCGATTCACTATCTTCAGAAAGAAAGGGGCCAAAAACTCGTCCACCTAGCTGGGTAATAATAACTGAACTATTATTTTGAAGTTTTAACACTCCATAAGGAAGATTATTTTCCTCCAATCTGGCCACTATATTTGAAAATGTAATTTTATTATTCATTCTATTTTCCCCATTTTTAAACTTAATACCAACTTTAACCTAAAATACAGTCAATAGCCATCTATTCAAGTTATTATTTATTGCATTATTTCTTAAAATATAGATATATATTGTCTCTATACTTCTTATTAGGAAAGATCCTATCATTTATATATCTTTATTGCTATATATTTTTGATATATTTTATTGACTTATTTATTTTTTTATGATATTTAATAGTTAAGCACATGAAGGGATATATGAAAAGAAAATTTTCAGTATTTTTAGGCAATATTGGTTCATCTTCTAATAGATACTGCCCGGCTTATGGAAAAAATTATTTAACAAACGACTTGCCTGATCGTGTCGAATCGATAGATTTGGTTACCGGTGTAGATCTTGTAGCAACCCCAATTCTTATGGGAAAAAAAATCTTTAGTGGAATCATTAAAAGATAGAGATCTTAAAATTGTCTCAATTGCTAATCTATTACATGTTTACCCCCCTATGTATGTAGGGATAATTTTCTTTCGGAGGTTTTTTTATGGAACAAAGATTTAGGTTTGTATTAAGGGTAGCCGTTTTATCTTTAATAGTAGTTTTTGCGTTTTCTTCATGCGGGAACACTTCAAATACATCAAGTCCTGCTTCAAGTGAAACAAAAAACGTTGCAATCGATGTAAGTGATGAGGAATATGTTGTAGTCAGACCTTTGGCAGCACTCCCTATGTTTGTAGATCTTGATGATAAAGGACTAATGGCCTTTGCCAATGAGGTTGGAATTAAGGTTCGTATTGCCGGTCCTGCTGATTGGGATATGGATGCTTTTGCCCAGGCAGTAGATACTGTAGTAGGTCAGAAACCTGACGGCATTATCATTTACGGATTTTCTCCAGCTGTAAAGAATTCAATAGATAGAGCTGTTGATGCTGGTATCCCTGTTGTTTGTGTTGATGGTGATATTCCAGATAGTAAGCGACTTACTTTTGTTGGTACAAACTGGTACAACGCCGGAGTTGCACATGCAAGAGAAATGGCTCGCCTTACCGGGGAAAAGGGAGAAGTTGCTGTAATAATGATTACAGGAA
Organism: Spirochaetaceae bacterium; assembly: GCA_030633365.1. Next base: position 3,079 of record DAOVSY010000015.1, read on the forward strand.
CAGATTTTTTTCAGCTGGCACTTCGGGGATATAAAGACGAAATAGCAAAATATCCAAATATGGTATTTTTAGGAGCTTTTGATGATAAAGCAAATATTGAAGAAACTGCTAAGATTGCAAGTAGTCTTATTTCGGCTCATCCAAATTTAACAGGAATATCAGGATTTGATAGTAGTTCAAATGCTATTGGTACTGCCTTGAAAGAAGCTGATATGGTTGGGAAAATTATGGTTACAGCTCAGGATATGAATCCTCCTCAGATGAAACTACTTAGAGAAGGTACTTTTCAGGTTCTTGTAGGACAGAAGAGGAAACTCTTTGGTTATTACGGAGCTAAGATGATTTATGATTATTTGCATTCACCCTTTTCAGTAACTGAGAGTGATGAGTCAGATAAAAAAGCACATGTACTCAAACTACCTGTACAAGTATTTACAGGTTTAATAATTATCGACAAGGATAATATTGATTTATTTTAACATGCTATTCTTATAAAGATATTATTGTATCAAAGGTTGCTAATCCGCAGCCTCTGATACAATTAATCTTTAGTGTATATTTTAAATTAGGTGGGTAGTTTTGTGTCAAATATGTTAGAGCTGAAAAATATCGTAAAAATATTCCCTGGAGTACGGGCTGTAGATGATGTTAGTTTTTGTGTTAAGAAGGGAGAAGTTCATGCAATTGTTGGTGAGAATGGAGCCGGTAAAAGTACTCTTATCAATGTCATAGCTGGTAATTATACCCCAGATAGCGGGTCGATGATATTAAATGGCGAAAAATTAGTTTTGAAAAATTATCATGCTGCTATTAATAGAGGAATTAGTGTTGTTTATCAGGAAAGAAGCCTCTTTGCTAACTTAAGTATTGCAGAAAATATTTTTGCAGATAAGTACCCTTTAAATAAACTTGGAATTATTTCCTATAAAAAATTAAATGAAAAATCTGAGAATATATGTACAAAATTGAATTTATCTTTCGATCAGAACAAACTTATTTCAGATTTATCTCCTGCCGATCAGCAGATGGTTGAAATTGCCAAAGCTCTTTCGACTGCTAGTCAATTAATTGTTTTTGATGAACCAACAGCAACTATTACTGAGGAAGAAACTAGAATTTTATTCAGGGTGATCAATGAGCTTAGGAAATCTGGAAAAAGTATAATATATATATCACACAGATTAAAAGAAATCTTTGAAATTGCAGATAGAGTAACTGTATTGAAGGATGGTAAATATATAACTACAAAGCTTATTAAAGAGACCAATATCGAATCTTTGGTTAAAGCAATGGTTGGTAGGGATCTATATACTGATAATCATACTGACTTTAAGGGAAAAGAGTTGGTTCTTGAATGTAAAGGATTAAATTCTAAAAAATTTAATGATATTAACTTTGTTTTAAAAAAGGGTGAGATTCTCTCTTTTTCAGGTTTAGCAGGAGCTGGACGAACTGAGCTGGCACGCTCAATTATTGGTATAGATCCTTTACAATCCGGAATAGTGATTGTAAAAAATAAGAAGGTAAAAATTAAAAACCCTGTAGAGGCTATTAAGTTTGGAATAGGTTATTTACCAGAAGATCGAAAGGAACAGGGATTATTTTTGGAAATGTCTGTTGCAGAGAATATTGTTTCAGGAAGTCTCGATCTAATTTCAAAAAAAGGATTTATTAATGATAAACTAGGTATTGAAAAATCTATAAAATATAAAGAAAAATTGAATATAGTTACAGAAAATATTGATACCATTGTTAAAACTCTTAGTGGGGGAAATCAACAAAAAGTTGTTTTTGCTAAATGGCTTTTAGTAAACCCCGAGATTCTTATTATTGATGAACCAACCAGAGGAATAGATGTTGGGACTAAAGTAGAAATATATAAAATAATTAGAGAGCTCTCATCTAAAGGGGTTAGCATAATTGTAATATCCTCAGATCTTGCAGAAGTCCTGACTATTAGCGATAGGATTGTAGTCATGCACGAAGGCCGAATAAATGGAACTCTTTTACGAAATGAGGCTACAGAAGAGCGTGTTATGCATTTAGCTTCTGGAATAAATGATAATAAAAAAGGATGATTTCATGGGAAATATTGTTATAAAAAAAGGGACTATAAAGGATTTATTGAAGTATAAACTATTATATAATCGAGTTGGTTCCCTTCTTGTTTTAATTGTTCTGTTTACACTTGGTGTAAGTATATTCTATGATTCGTTTCTTACTCCTGGAAATATTAAGATAACCCTTTTAAATATTTCTTTAGAAGCAATTGTTTCTGTAGGGATGATGATTCTTTTCATTTCGGGAGTATTCGATCTATCTGTTGGATCAATGCTTGGTTTTAGCAGTGCACTGGTTGGAATATTTATTGGTGAGATGCATTTCGGAGTAGGCTCTTCTATAGCATTAACCTTATTAATTTCAATTTCAGTTGGGGCTTTGACTGGTTATTTGGTTTCTTATTTGAAAATAAATTTTTTAATAATAACCCTTGCAATGATGGCGATACTTCGAGGTATTGTTCTTGTCACTATTCATGATGGCCTATCCAACTTTCCGACTGAATTTGATTCGATATCTAGTTCAAAGTTTTTGGGCTTGTATGTCCCTGTATGGTATATGATCATTATTGTACTTATCTTTTGGTTTTTAATGAAATATTTACCTTTTTTTAAGCGATATTATTATATAGGTGGGAATGAACAATCCGCTCTTTATAGTGGAATTAATGTTAAGAGGATGAAGTTGTTTGCTTTTATGATTTCTGCTGGATTATCTTCTTTTGCAGGAATTGTTCTTGCTTCTAAACTTGGATCTTCTGTTCCTACTTTAGGCCAGGGTATGGAGATGAAGGCTATAACAAATTCTATAATTGGCGGCGCAAGTTTAACTGGTGGAGAAGGAAGTATTCTTGGTGTAGCACTTGGAGTTCTTTTTATGGGGCTGGTAAATAATTTTATGGCTATATCAAATGTTCCAATTTCTATTCAAAATATAGTTGTAAGTATAATTCTTCTTATTGCAGTGACACTTGATACACTATTAAAGAGAGGTAGAAATTAATTATGGTTACAAAATTAGATACAATGGGTAACAAGCTAGGTTATTATTTAAATTCTTCAAAAAAGATTCTGGGAAACCGGGTGTTCCTGCTACTATTACTTATTTCCATTTTATTTATATTTAGCAGTTATTCATATGATCCCTTCCTGACTGAATTGAATTTAAAAAGTGTTCTTCGTAATGCTGCAACCGATTCGATAGTAGCTGTAGGAATGATGGTTTTGTTAATATCCGGTATTTTTGATCTCTCTGTTGGGTCTGTTGCAGGGTTGGCCGGTGCTATTGCTGGAAGGCTTATGTATTATAATCATATGCCGGTAGGATTAGCACTTGTTGCTGCATTTATTCCTGTTATGCTAGTGGGATTAATTAATGGGTTTTTAATCGCAAAAGTTAAAGTAAATGCATTTATAGTTACTTTGGTAATGATGGGGCTGGTTAGAGGGTTTGTTCGTCTTGTCGTTAAGACTGGAATTTCCGGTTTACCGGATTCTTTTGTAAGATTATCAAGTACAAAGTTCCTGGGATTTAGAATGCCTGCCTGGTATCTGTTGTTTGTTGTTATTATAATATCTGTTCTTGTAGCTAAAAACTCATCTTTTAGAAAATTATTTTATATTGGAACTAATCCTGTTGCCGCAGAGTTTGGCGGAATCAATATTATCAAAATCAGGATATATTCTCTTATGTTGATGTCTGGTTTGGCTGCATTGGCCGGGCTTATTGTAACTTCTCGAATTGAGACAGCATTATCATCAACTGGCGTCGGTTTAGAAATGAGAGTTATTACAGCATGTTTTCTTGGAGGTGCCAGTTTTCGTGGGGGCAAGGGATCTATTATTGGTGCTGTTTTAGGGGTTTTTTTTATAGAACTTATTAATAATTCTTTAATAATGGCAAATATACTTTCCTATTGGCAGGGTATTGTCATTGGGTCAATACTTGTTATTACAGTAGTTATTGATTCATGGCTTACTAAGGATAAGTAGAATGATTTCATTAATAGGAAGAAAAATTCTCGTCTGTGGAGGGTCGAGAGGTATAGGAGCAGAGACAGCCCGTATGGCAGCTACGGCTGGGGCAGACGTTGCTGTCAGCTATCGCTCTGATGAGCGGGCTGCTTTGGATGTAGTTAAATCAATCAAGGATCTTGGTCACAGAGCATGTGCACTGCAAGGGGATTTAAGCGATCCTGATACTGCAGCTAATGTCGTACATCAAGCTTGTGAATTTTTGGATGGCATTGATGGAGTGGTTATTTCGGCTGGTATTTTTGCTCCTGCTCCAATAGAAGAAATGACAGCTAAATTCTGGGATCACACGATGGCAGTGAATGTTCGTTTATCATATTTAGTCGTTAAAGCTGCTGTAAAACCTTTAAGGAAAGCCGGAGGGAGTATTGTGATCTATGCATCTACTGCAGGGCAGCGAGGTAGTGAGATATATTCAGCATATGCTACGTCAAAGGGTGCTCAGATAATGTTCATGCGATCCATGGCTCGTGAGCTGGGAGGTAGTCAGATTCGTGTAAATTGTGTTGCTCCAGGCTGGACCGAAACAGATATGTCAAAAGAACCACTCGATGAGATAGGTCGGACTTCTGTAGAGAAGGAAATTCCCCTTGGACGAATTGGCCAGCCTAAGGATCCTGCTGGTGCTGCACTATTTTTGTTATCCGATCTTGCTAGTTTTATCACAGGCTCAACTATTACGGTGGATGGGGGATTTGATATGCGAGGTTAATGAGTTATTATTTATCGCATATTTTCATTTTTTATTGATATATTTTTCCTATATACTTCATATTAAGAAAGATTGAATCATTTGTATATCTTGAATGCTATCTATTTTTGATATGTTTTATTGACTTATCTGTCGTTTTATGATATTTATTAGTTAAACACATGGAGGGAAATATGAAAAGAAAGTACTCAGTTTTCTTAGGAAATGTCGGTTCATGTTCTGACAGATACTGCCCGGCTTATGGAAAGGATTATTCAACAAACGACTTGCTTGATCGTGTCGAATCTATAGATTTAGTTACCGGTGTGGATCTTGTAGCAACTCCGAATCTTATGGAAAACAAAAAAACTCTAATGGAATCATTAAAAAACAGAGATCTTGAAATTGTCTCAATTGCTGCCGATATTTTCACTGAAGAAAAATGGAAAAAAGGTTCACTCTCATCAACTGATCCCTCAATTAGAAAAGAGGCAATACATCATTCAAAAGAAGTCATTGATCTTACCGAAGAATTAGGTTCTGATATATTTACAATATGGCCTGGTCAGGATGGATACGATTATATTTTTCAGGCAGATTATATTAAATCCAGACAGTATTTTATCGATTCCCTTGCAGAACTTTGTGAATACAAATCTGATATGACCATTGCTCTTGAATATAAAATGAAGGAACCAAGAACACATTCTTATCTAAATACAGTAGGGACGACATTGCTAATGGCTCAGGCAACTGGTTATAAAAATTGTAAGCTGATTATTGATTACGGCCATGCCCTCCTTGGCTATGAAAATCCAGCAGAATCCGTTGCACTACTTCATCAGTTTGGAAACCGGCTTGCCCATATACACATCAATGATAATTATCGCTATTGGGATGATGATATGATTGTTGGCTCAGTAAGAACCCATGAATTTCTTGAATTCTTTTACTGGTTAAGAAAAGTTAAATACAGTGGCTGGATGACCATTGATCAGTTTCCATACAGAGAAGACGGAAAAGAGGCTGTTGAAGAGAGTGCTGTATGGATGGATTATCTTGAAACCCTTATTGAGTCAGCAAATTTTGCTGAAATAGAAGAAACCCTCTCCAAAGGAGATGGCGTATTATCATCCAGGCTAATGCGTAAAATTATCAGTAAGGATTGGAAATGAAAGAATTCCCTAAAATATATCTTGCTATTGATAATTGTGTTGTATCAAAAAGAATTACAAAACCCCTTGAATGGATGGAGTATTTTAAAGATCTTGGAGTTTATTATATAGAAGCCAGTGCAGACAATGAGCTGGATCCTTTTTATATGGGTATGGATTATATTAAAGACTGGAGAGATGAAGTAAAAAGAGCCTCTAAAATTACAGGTCAGAAAATTGTAAATTTATATTCAGGACACGGCACCTACAGCACCCTGGGTCTGGGTCATACAGATGTCAGAGTAAAAGATCATATGTTGCATAATTGGCTTAAAGAAATGGTAAATACAGCAGCAGAACTCGATTGTGGTCTTGGATTTTTCTGTCATGCTTTTCCTCAGAAAATACTACAAGAGCCTGATCTTTTTCAAAATTCATGGGATGACCTGATATCCAGATTTAGTTTAATAGCGGACTATGCAAAGGACAAGGGACTACGTGATATTGGAGTTGAGCAAATGTACAGTCCTCATCAGGTTCCATGGACTATTGAGCAGGGAAAAACAATGATTTCTGATATACAAAAACAAACTAAAGCCCCTTTTTATATAACTATTGATACAGGACACCAGACTGGTCAAAGAAAGCATATTATGCCAACAGAAGAGAAAATTGCTGAAGAGCTGGATTTTTGCAGAAAAAATTCACTTAACAGTCCAAGAATTTGGCTTGGACCCCGGAAAGCCTATCAATTGTTCAGATCAGCTGTAAAAAGCCCTACAGAGGAAGAGAAAGATTATATTAAACAAATAGTCATATCTATGAACCATACACCATACATGTTTGCATTATACTCTGATGGTGACACCTATAAATGGCTTGAGGAATTAGGAGGAAGTTCTCCTATAGTACATCTACAGCAAACTGATGGCAAATCTTCATCCCATTGGGCATTCACAAAAGATAAGAACTCTGCAGGAACTATCCATCCTGAAAAAGTTCTGGAATCCATTTATAAATTCTATACAAAAGAACATATTCAAGGATCTGCTGAACCTGTAAAAGAGATATTTCTTACCCTGGAGATGTTTGGGGGAACTGCTGAATTTCAGCAGGATATTGATGACAAATTAAAAGAAACAGTGAACTACTGGAGAAAATATATTCCGGAAGATGGATTAAAACTGGATAAACTAATAAATATGAGGAAAAACTAAAAATGAACAAATTACAAAAGAAATATGAAGAAGAAATCAATGAGATTGTTGAAACAACCCGGCGGGTGGGAGAAATAAGGTATGTAACCTCACACGGAGGGAATCTATCATACAAAATATCTTCAGAACATATACTAATAACTCCAACAAAGGTTGTAAAAAGAAAAATGACCTTTAATGATATTGTGATAATCGACATTGAAGGTAATACTATTTATTCACATAATGGTCATAAACCTACAGGGGAAACTCCCATGCACATTAACATCTACAGACTTCGCCCTGATCTAAACGGATTAGTACATGCTCATCCACCATATCTTACAGGTTTTTCAATGACAGACAGCTCAATACTGGAAAAAGCCTTACTTCCGGAACCAACAATTGAAGTGGGACCCATTATATCAATACCTTATGCAGAACCTATATCTGAAGACCTTGCACGACAGTTTGAAAAACATATCCATAAATCAAATGCCTGGCTAATGAAGAACCATGGCATAACAATAGGCAGCAGCGAAGGAGTTGGACGAGCACTTGATATATTGGAAATGACTGAAATGATGGCCATCTCTGTATCAGTGGCTTCAAAACTTGGAGAAATTAATACAATCCCAATCAAAGAAGTAGAGAAATTAGATAACACAATTCGAATTAGAAATATACCACGACCTGGTGATCCGGAGAAAATCAAGTCCTTAAAAGATATTTACAGTTGAAGAAAATAATATAAAGAATGAGACAGGATTAGCATGAAAGAAAAATATTTAGCTGCAGTTGATCTTGGAGCAAGCAGTGGAAGGACTGTTGCAGGACAATTCAATGGAAGCAGACTTAAAATGAAAGAGCTCTTTCGTTTTAATAATAATCCTGTCTCAACTACCGGGCATCTTTATTGGAATATTCTTAGTATTTATCAAAATATAATTGAAAGCCTGCTACTCTTCCATAAAGATGTGGAAGAGTTTCCTGATTCTATAGGAATTGATTCCTGGGGCGTTGATTTTATACTTATGGATAAAAATAAAGAAATACTTCAAAATCCTGTTCATTACAGAGACCCCAGAAGTCTTGGTATGGATACATTATGCTTCTCCCAGATTTCTCAATTTTCACTTTATAAAGAAACAGGAACAGCATCTCAACCATTTAATACACTTTACCATCTTTTGGGTATAAAAAAAAATGAACCCTGGATTTTGGACAATGCGGATCTATTCTTAATGATTCCTGATTATTTAAATTATCTTCTAACGGGAAATATTGGCGCTGAACTAACGAATGCATCAACAACACAATTACTGGAAGTACATACTAAAAACTGGGCACATAATATCCTGAACAAATTAAATCTCCCAATCCATATATTCCCCGATATCTACAGTGCTCCTTCTTTACTGGGGAAACTTTCAAAACCCATTATGAATGAGTTTAATTTTAAAAAAGAGATTAATGTGAATGCTACTGCTTCCCATGATACAGCAGCTGCTGTTCTTGCACTTCCGACAGAAGAAAGGAATCCTTTATTTATATCATCAGGGACCTGGTCTCTGCTTGGAATTATAAGTGATCATCCTGTAATCACGGAAAAAGGGATGCTGGCTGGTATAACAAATGAAAGAACACCAGATAACAGATACAGGCTTTTACGAAATATAATGGGAATGTGGTTAATAAATGAATGTATCAGATACTGGAAGAACAGGGGTATGAAAACAGATTTTCAATATCTGGAATCTGCGGCAGCTGGAGCTGAACCCTTTAAAACTTTAATTAATCCAGATCACTTATCACTTTATTCTTCAGGAAACATGCCAGAGAAAATTATATCTTTATGCAGAAAGACAAACCAACCACTACCAGATAACCAGGGACCTATTGTTCGATGTATATTAGAAAGTATTGCTTTAAAATATAAGTATACAATAGATATTTTAAAAGATATAAGCGGTTTAACACCAGAAAATCTTTATATCGTTGGCGGTGGTATCCATAATACAACTTTAAATCAGATGGCAAGTAATGCTACAGGTTTAACTGTAATATGTGGAGAAAGTGAAGCAAGCTCAATGGGAAACTGTATAAGTCAACTCTACAGTTCCGGAGAAATTGGATCCTGGGAGGAAGGCAGCAGGGTCGTAATTAATTCTACCGAAATTCAAATATTTAAACCAAAAGACAATAACATTTGGCTTGATATCTATAATAATAAATTTATAAGTTTACTAAGAGAAAATTAAAAATGAAAAATATTCTTATTTTTGGAGCAGGTAATATTGGACGATCATTCATTGGACAAATTTTTTCACGTTCCGGTTTTGAAATAGTTTTCATTGATGTAGATGATAATTTAATATCTCTTTTAAATAAAGAAAAGGGATATACAGTTATCATAAAAGAGAGCGAAGTTCCTGACGAAGAATTACATATCTCACCTGTCAGAGCAATTAATGGTAGAGATCAGGATTTGGTTATAAGTGAAATAGTAAAAGCAGATTATATTGCTACTTCAATTGGAAAGAATGCACTGCCCAAAATTTTCAATCTCCTGGCTGAAGGTATCGAGGAAAGAAAAAATCCTATTGATATCATAATTGCCGAAAATCTTACAGAAGGTGCAAATTTCTTTCGGGAGGGATTATTCCCTTTTCTAAAAGATAAAAACTCTGTAAATAAAATAGGACTTATTGAAACAAGTATAGGGAAAATGGTACCTATAACTTCAAAAGAAAATATAGAAGAAAATCCTCTTACAGTATATGCAGAAGCTTATAACACACTTATTGTAGATAAAGATGGTTTTATTACATCCTTCCCGGATGTTCCATTTATTAAGGGTGTTTCTCCTATAAAAGCATATGTGGAAAGAAAACTCTATATACATAATCTGGGCCATGCAGCTACTGCTTATTTGGGATATGACTATAATCCAAATCTAACTTATATTTGGGAAGTTCTTGAGGATAAAACAATATATAATAAAGTAGAGAATTTAATGATGGAATCAGGAAAGGCATTAAGGGCCAGGTATCCTAAAGTCTTTTCCAAACAGGATATTAAAGATCATGTTTCGGATTTATTACATCGCTTTAAAAATCGTAATCTTAAGGATACTATTCATCGGGTAGGAAGAGATCTACTAAGAAAACTGGAACCTGAGGACAGACTCCTTGGAGGGTATGAATTAATTCATTCGAATAGCGGAAATGAAATAATAATTAAAGAAGTTATTGAGAAGGCACTTATTTTTAAAAAAGCAGATAAAAACGGAAAAATGATGCAAACAGATACTAATTTTCATAAGTCTCTGGATATAATAAGTTCATTAGTTTCCAGACATTTACTATTTATGAAAGACTAATTATACTAAACAGACAGTAAGATATTATTTTTCAATATAAAGGTAAAGTGATGGGAAATTCGGGAAACAATAATTATCCGCTTTTAAAAATCTATGGAATTGTTGCTTCTCTAAAAAATGCAGAGAAAAAGTTAGCAGAATATATACTTGAAAACCCCAAAACCACCATTAATTCAACCATTGAGGAACTTGCAGAAAAGTCAAAATCCAGTTATGCAACTATATCAAGATTTGCAAAAAAACTGGGATATTCCGGTTATAAAGATCTTAAAAAGAATTTGTTAGATGATATTTTATTGAATAACAGTGAAGATCTTACTTCCAACAGTTATAATTTTGATGAAAATACTACAATAGAATCTGCAATTGAAAAAACATTTGCACTCTCACATAAAATATTAACAGAATGTGAATCATTTACTGTCAACAGTGAAATGGAAAAAGCAACATCGGCAATTCTAAACTCAAAAAAAGTTTTGATAGTTGGATCGGGAACATCTGGTTTAAGTGCCCAGTATGCATATCTCAAAATATTCAGATTAGGTATTAACTGCAAGGCAGAAACTGATCCGGTTATATATTCTATGGAAGCTTCACTTTTAGAAGAAGAAGATGTTTTTATAGGGGTTTCTTCTTCAGGAAGAACAACTTCAATAGTTGATGCTGCAAAAATTGCCCTTGAGAAAAAAGCAACAATTATCAGCCTCAGCGACTATGCTATATCTCCACTTAATAAAATTGCCGATATTAATCTCCACACTACACCACGAAATACAAACCTGTTTAAAAATCTGGAGATGCCCTTGCTTATAGGTCAAATTTCATTAATTGATATTTTATTTTCTCTTCTTTGTCTAAACAAACCGGCTTTAGTAGACACCTTTTATAGAGATACAAAGAGAACAGCAGATCAACTTAAGCTTTAAAACAACTCTATTATGCTAAACCAATCTCATATTTTCTAAAAACGTTCTAAAATACTACAGAAAATCCATTGGGATATTCCGGACTCAACTGGTAATCTGCAATCCTCTCCAAAAATTTCAAATAATCAATTCCGTCTTTAGCGGCTGTATCAGCGTCCGGAACCATTGGAGCACTCTCAATTGTACAATAACCTTTATATCTACATTTCTTGATAGCCCGGATTACCGCCTTAAAATCAACTGTACCATAACCTGGAGTTAATGAATTAGAGTCACGAAAATGCATATGCCAGAGCAGAGGCTGGGCATCCATGACCGCTTCATATGGATTCAGCTCTTCAAAATTAGCATGAAACCAGTCAAGCTGGATTCCGATGTTATCCCGTCCGGTTTGCTCTATCAGCCGCTTGTGGTTAGCAGCTGTATTAACATACTTTCCCATTTCCAGATGGTTAGTTGCTTCAAAAACCAGGCGTACATTTTTTTGTGCAGCATAATCGCACATGCGCTGAAGAGCATTAACAGCTATTGCAGAACATTCTTTAACATTATTGGAATTTATATTGTCATGAGTAGCAACTGCAACTGTAACAAAGGGAGCTTTCAGCTCGGTCGCAAAATCAATTGATGTTTTAGTTTCAGAAACAGCCAGATCAGCCGTTTTGGTCTCTGTCAGAGTTTTATAGTTCGGGGAATAGGGATCCCACATTTCTCCCCAACATTCATTTATACATGAAACTTCCAACCCAAAGTCATCCTTCAGTTTTTTATGAGTTGAAAGATAATCTTCCATGCTAACACCTAATCCGTATCGTCCTTTCGGCGGACATATTTCAATAGCATCATACCCAAACTGCTTCAGACGCTTATATGTTTTCTCAGGGTGTAAATATGTTTCATCCTGCCCAAATGTTAACTGGAAATATGAGAATTTCAATTTTGCCATCCATTCCTCCTATCTATATAAAAATCTATCCCTTATGATGATAAACTTCCCAACCCATATACTTACTAAAAGCCTCTTCCAAAACATCAGCTGTAAGACCCCGGTTCATGGCTACATGATGCTCAAAACCATTCTCACATAAATAATTCATCAATCCCTGAAGATTATCAATACGACAGACTGCCACGCCACCTACCGTATCCACTGGATCATCGGTAAATACACCTTCTCCTAAATAAACCTTTATCTTTCCCTTTGCATCGTCTGTAGAAATTCTGGCATAAGTCATTGGGCCTGCCTTAACCTGAGTTTTAAGAGCCCCAAAACACTTATCCTTTCCCAGACTTTTTCCAAGTATATCCAAATACCCTATCTCAAAATCTCCTCCAATAAAACTCTTAGGATAGTTGGAACAATGGATATTAACACACATATCCCTGTTATCATTAAAGTTATTATTCCAGTCAAGAAACCCGGAAGGTTCTCCGGATGCAAGCTGCAGAGCCAACATTGAAAGAGCACCCATTACATCTGTTTCACAAGCAGAAGGCTTACCACTTTCTCCCATCATACTCATAGTCAAACAAGTTGCGCATCCATAGTTTTTCTGAATAGAATCCCAGCATTGAATAGCGCTTGCATCTATATCATTTTCTTCAATCCATTTTTCTACTGCAACTGATAATGCAGCACTTTTCTCTACATGTTCGGAAGGTGCTCCATTTTCAATTTTACCATAGCTATTTATCTCGTCTACTTTTGATCTGGTTTGATCTTTGCCAATACTTTGAGCTTCAAATATAATCTCAGACAAATCTACTGTAGCAACACTTATTCCAGAATCCTGAAGAAGTTTTTCAGAATATCTGACTGTATTAAATGGATTAGGTCTTTGACCAATGGCACCCAAACGGGCACCCCTTAATCCAGTTACAACACTGCATATTTTTCCAAAGCGATCCAGATCAGCTTCAAATTCCTTACTTTCAATAGAGCAGGTATGAAGGGTTGTATTTGTAAAAGCAATATTTCTTTGATAAAGATTATTACAAACGGACAGTTTCCCACAAAAAGCATCCCGTCTGTGGGGCATATCCATTTGTTCTATTTTATCATCCCAGGCATGAACAAGAACAGGAACTTTAAGACCGGCTCTTTCCAGGGTTTCAACTATTCCAAGCTCATCACCGAAATTCGGCAATGTTACTATAAAACCCTGAATGTCTTTCCTGTTATCTATAAAATAATCAGCATAAATTTTTGCATCTTTTACAGTTTCAACTGCACCATGTGGTGTACTGTTTTCTGCCGGAATAATTACGTTGAATCCACTATTTTCCAGTTTACTAATTATATCTTTTCTACCCTGTTCTGCCAGACTTGAAGGGAAGAACCCTCTTGTTCCAACAATCAATCCAATATTTATTTTCTTCATTTTTTGCTCCTCTATTTATTATTATGCCGCTTTCGAGCACTTTCCTTATGTTATATCGATAACAAATTGCATAAAACCCAAGCCTTCGGAAAGTCTCTGTCGCTATAAAAAAAATAGGTACCAGATGCTTCGCATCTCCTATTTTATTTTTGGAAATATTTTCTCCGGTTCTCTGCGACCTTTCGGTCTCTGAATTAATTCTATAGTTGTTCCAATATATTTTTCAGTATCCAGATAGGCATAGTGTCCATCGTCATCGGGACCAAATCCTGCTCCATCCATAATCATTTTAATTCCGACAGCCTCTGCCTGGGCAAGGGCTGTTTTCATATCATCCACTAACACTCCAAGATGCTGTATGCCATAACCATGCTCTTTAATAAAATCAGTATATACAGTATCACCTTTTACCTGCTCAATAAGTTCTATACGCATAGTACCAAAGTAGGAGAGAGCAACTCTCATTGCATAATCAGTGGGTTTTCCCTTTCTTGTCATTCTCGGAACAAAGGGTTTTTGATAGGTATAAAAATGCCAAGGACCTATACCAAATATTTTGTAATAGTTTTCTACAGTCAGATCCAGGTCCTCTACTACAAAAGCAATTTGCGCCACACTGTTATCCAGAAAAGGAAGCTTTGCCTTTAAATCATCTGTAAATTTTATCATGGTTTAAATACTCCTTTTAGAACCTTGCCTTCCAGTGCAAGTTTTGCTCCACTTACAAAATCTTCCAGAGGAAAAGTGTGGGAAATAAGTTTTTCTTTAGGAATTACACCCCGTGTTAAAAGTTCTAAAGCTATTCTGTTATGTCTTGGTGCAAATGTAGTTGTTCCAATAATATGGAGACCTCTGTAATGTACAAGATTCATATCAACTCCAGGTTTAGAGTTGTCCTTA
>DAOVSY010000403.1 GCA_030633365.1 Spirochaetaceae bacterium
CAACCTCAATATCTGAAGTTGCAATTAGTGTTTCAGGGAGATCTACTCCAGGTAGAAAACGCTCATTTACATTTTCATTATTAATGCTGTTAACAACTACCTCCATGAAATCCCATATCGTAACAGAGTGTCCGTTATCTGCAATTAATTTGGCTACAGCAGTTCCCCATGCTCCGGCACTTAAAATTCCTACCTTTTTTCCAGTAGATTTTTCTTCCATATTAGTACCACTCTTTTAAACTGTCAGAATAATTAATAATCTCTTCTTTATTGAAAAATATATCAATTTCTCTTTTAGCACTTTCAGGAGAATCTGAAGCATGAACTATATTTTTTTTGGTTGTCACTCCATAATCGCCTCTTATAGTCCCTGGTTCTGCGCTATCCGGATTTGTTGATCCTGCTAGCCTTCGAAGAGATTCGACAGCATTTTCTCTTTCAAGTACCATAACTACAGCAGGATCAGAGGTCATATATGCCAGTAGGGGTTCATAAAATGCTTTTCCCAGATGTTCTGAATAATGTTTTTCTGCAATTTCAACTGGAATCTTCATTGTCTTCATACCCAGTATTCGAAAACCTTTAGTTTCAAATTTAGAAATTATTTCACCAATAAGCCTTCGCTGAAGAGCTCCTGGTTTTATTATAGTAAATGTTCTTTCAACTGCCATTTTAGTCCCCTTGATTAATAGGTATAGAGGAAATGCCGGTGATATTCAACCGATTTTCAACCAGAGCTGTTTAAAAACTTAACCATGTTTTTGAAACAGCATGGTTGAAAAAAATCCAGATTGTGATAGTATCTCTCATAATAAACTTTTATCAAGGAATTCCAGTGAAATTTCCCCTTTTAAAATTTAGCATACTGATATTTATTATTCTATTCTTTTCTCCGGTAATTATTTTTGCTGTCGAAAAAACTTCATCTGCCAAAGGTGATCTTGTATCCGGTCGTATTATGTCAGGATCCCTCGATTTATCAGAAGAAGGTCAGTCCTATCAAACTTTTAGATTTAAAGTTCCGGAAGATACATTTGCTGTTAGATTAACTTTAAAAAATTCTCCTGCAGATCTGGATATTTTTATTAAAAGGGGCGAAGACATCCAATCTTATGATCTTGTAGATTATTTCAGCACAGAGGAAGACTATAACGAGAGTATTTTAATAACAAGATTATCTGAATTGCCTTTGGAAAATGATATTTATTATGTTGATATAAGCTATCAACGTGATTCTTTTCCTATAATTAATGGTAGGCGTGCAAGTACTATTCCGTTCAAAATTGTAATGGAGCAGGAAAAATATGAACTGACGGATACCCTAATTCCTGGAAGACCAGTACAGTCTGAGATTTTACCTGAAAACGGTATGGCAGCTTTATATGCCCTTAAGGTGCCTGCCAATACAGAAGCATTTCGTATTGATATCTATAATACAAGTTCAGACCTGGATCTTATGGTTTCTCATGAGAATAAACTAATTACCAGGGAGAATAATGATTATTTACGAGAGAGTCTGCTGGGTAAAGAAACTTTAATTATTGAAGAAACAGGAAATAGCCCATTAAAATCCGGTATTTACTATATTATGGTATTTGATCAAATCTCCAACGATCATCCTGTAGAGTTTTCCATTTTAGCAGAATTGAATCGGCAGGCTTCTGAGGAGCTTACAAAAATACCAAGATTTCCGGCAGTTAGTAATGAAGTTCAGAATGTATTATTTGCTACAGCAGAAGTTATTGGAAATGCAGGAAAAGGTTCTGGTTGTTTTGTTAGTTCAAAAGGTCATATTATAACAAACTGGCATGTAATTGAGGATTTTACTGGTGATGTTTCTAAAGATATTTATGTAGCAATAAATTTATCTAATGAGTTGCCTCCTGTGGAGCTTTTTAAAGCAACATTGATTGACTATTCTATAGAAAAGGATCTTGCTTTAATTCAGGTTTCATCTGGTTTATATGAGAATCCAATCCCTTTATCCTATAGATTCCCTTTCTTCTCTTTGGGTAATTCTGATACCATACAAATAGGCCAGCCTTTATCTTATCTTGGGTATCCTGGAATAGGGGGTAGTGGTTCCAGAGCTTCCATTTCTTTAACCAGAGGCATAGTCAGTGGATTTGAAAGAACCAATGGAAATCTTCTTTTAAAAACTGATGCAGAAATAAACAGCGGAAATTCCGGTGGAGCAGCTATTGATTCTTTTTATGAACTTATTGGTTTCCCTACATCAACAATTGAAGAAGATGCAGGACAGCTTGGCTATATAACACCTGTATCGATGATACCGGAAGACTGGTATCAGTATATTGGGCGGTAATTTGTCTGTTGTATCTGTCGTATGGACAGCACACGTAGGGGCTAATAATTATTCGCTCCTACGAGATGATTTTACCTAATTCTTCTTTGGCACCTGCCAATGATTCACTATACTGGGTTTCCATTTTTAAAATATTTGATTTTAATATTTCCATAAATTCAGGATCCTGTTCAGGAGATAGAGTCACTTCATGACCATACTGTGCAGCCATTTCCTGTTGTTTTTGCATTAGCTTTGGAGCATACTGTTGTTTTACAGCTTCTATTAATTGCTTTCTGTTTTCAAGGTACTGGATAAAAAACTGTTTTATCTGTTCTATCATTACAGTTATATCTTTTTTATTTTTGGAAATTTCACATAGCCCGGACTCAATGTTTTGCAGTTGTTCTTCGTATGTATCATTTTTGGGTAAAATTATATTGGATAAAAATGTTTTAACCAAACCATCTGTAAATACTTTTTTCTGTTCACCTGAATAACTTTTGATTTTATTTCCAAGTTCATCTTTATCAAAATTTATTGTATAAAGGTATTCAGAAGCAAACTTTCTTCCTTCTTTTACCAGGCTCTCCAGTTTAATTGCTTCCGGATCAATTTTTACATCTTTGGTTCTTTCCATAGCAATTTCAAGTGCTGATTTAATAAATGCCATATAAACGTTCTCCATTTTTAGAAACTATGTAATACAGAATCTTCACAGGTAAAATACACCTATTTCTTCTTAAAGTGAAGACCAGACCTTGAAAAAAGCCCTAATAGATATTTGCAATGTCTATAAATTAGGCTTGTTAATGGCTATTTCGACTAAGAATGGGCCCCCGACACTTCGTGTCGCCCATTTTATCTTTTTATAGGAGATGTTATGAATTCCTGGAATGTTGAAGGGAAGAGTG
>DAOVSY010000141.1 GCA_030633365.1 Spirochaetaceae bacterium
GAAAAAGACTATTCCTTCTTCTGCTGAAATTATTGCATCCTCAGAATCAGCCAGTTTATAACGTCTATTACTACCGTCAGAATAAGTACCACTACTATCTTCAATGTAAACCATCAGATCTTCAACATTATCATCCGGAAGTATAAAGTATCTTCCAGTTACATAATTAGAAACATCTACCCGGGTAGGATCTACTTCATACTGCCCAATAAAACTCTTTTTCTGCATTTCTGCAGGATCATATCTAATCATAAACTGATGCTCAGATTTATCATTTTTAAAAAGAGCCATTCCCCCCATAGAATCTGCTGATGCTTCTGGTATACTCAGGTATGAATAGTCTCCAAAGCCAATATCTGTATTTCCAATTCTTACACTTTGAATAAAATTTTCATCTATGGCTTCATAACCAAATAAAATTGTATTCAGTTCATAATTATCTATAAATGATGTTTCAAAAAAATAGCTGTTCATAAGCCATAATGAAATAAAAATATCAGGACTATGGCTTAGTATTAAACCTGATGTCATACCTGGAAAGTAACTTTCTATTAAAGAAGAATCTTCTGAATTCCAGGAATACCCCAATCCCCCACGTAGATCAGATTCCCAGGTACCCAGCATATAAAGATCAACTTCAGCTCCACCAGGGCTAATTGAAAAAATGGACTCAGGAGCTTCTTCATCAGGCAGTAGAATTGTCTGACCATGAATCTGAGGAGTTGAAAATATTAATATAATAAAAAACAGTTTTATAATTTTAATCATTGTGTTACTCTTATTTAATAAATACTTTATCACAGGTAGACGAAAAAGCAAATGAAAGATGAAATCGATAAAGCAAAATTATTTGTTACCAGATTACTTTCTAACCCTACATTGATAACTCTCAATCCTTTGCAGAAAGAGGAACAAATATTAAGTTTTATGGAGTTGAATGCCAGGCAGCTTTTGCCCACTCTGTCCTCAGAGGCATTTTTCCCCGGCCAGTCATGGTTTGAAATTCATAGCCTTCTTGTTCTTAAGCTTAAAGAATTAATAGATGAATCTCTTATCCCCGGTATTCAAAGACAGTTGTATGATAAAATTGATTTTGGTTATATACAGCTTCTTCGACAGCAAAATATGCCCCATGAAAAAATTAAAGAGCAAGTCTTAGAATTTACAAAGAAAATTATTCATATACCTGATGGTCGAAAAGATTTTTCCGGTAGTTATAATGCTATTAGTCAACAAATTGCAGATAAATATATAGACAGTATTTTTTCTAACCATTCATATGTTCATTTTGAATTGACAAAGGTTCAGCGTTTAAAAATGAGTAAAGATGAGATTAAAGATATGATAAATACTTCTTTATTATTACGGCCTGCAATTTATGTTTTTAGTGCGAGTATGAAAAAAGATAGTTCCAGTGGAATTATTACACAATCATTTGCAGAAAAAGTTGAAGAATCTTTAAGCAAAGAGATTCCTTCTTTACCGCCTGCTTTAATAAAAAGCTCAATCAGAAGCAATCTTTCTTTTGGCGATCATAAATACCTTCAGGCAACAGCAAGATTAACATCAATTATTAACTCGTTATCAAGATCACTCAAAGCAAATATGAAGGTGGACAGAGGAGCATCAAGTCCTGAAAAAAGCTGGTTTAGTATTGCCAGAAAAAATTATAAATATTTTGGATGGGATATTAAAATGCTTGATGAATTATACAGATTCTCAGCTGAGAATAATTGGTAGGTGTGGTATATGCAAAGTAAAATAAAGAATTTTGTAGAATCAATAGTAATAATGGCAATTTTTCTGGTATTAATCCAAACATTTCTTGAAGATTATGCAGTTTTAACTGGATGGAGCTGGGACTTAAGAAGGATTCTTATTTTTACAGGTCTTGGTTTTGATTTGTTTTTTTCTTTAGAATTTTTAATTAGATTTTTTTCAGCATTATTAAACAAAAAAGGCAGTTCATATTTTCTGGAAGGAAAGGGATGGATTGATTTTTTGGCATCAATTCCATTATTAATTCTTAATAGCGGTCCTGCATTCCTGGCAATTATAACTGGCAGCAGTTTTTTCTTTGGTATGGGAGGTCTGTTAAATATACTTAAAATAATTAAGGCAATCAGAATTGCAAGAATATTAAGATTACTTAGAATATTAAAAATATTCAGACAAATTAAACATACTGGCAGTATAATGGCCCAGCGTCATATTGCCAAAATTACAACTTTAAGTATTACATCTTTTGTATTTACATTATTGGTATTTTCAATATTTAGCGGACTTATTTCTCTTCCTTCAGCAGAAGGTACATTTATTAATCATCAAAAAGTAAGTATAAATAATTTTCTTGTAAATGCAAAATCCGGTGATACTTCCAGTGCTGCTTTAGGTTTTGCTGATTATGAAGCAGATCTTTTAATAATTAAAAATAAAGGGGAAACTATTTTTACAAGATATGACAATCCTTTTTATTCAACTGTTTTTGGGCCTGGTGATTATCAATATTTTAAAACTACAGATTTTGAGTTTTTCTTTGATGTAAGAGAATTAGCCCAAATCCAGGCATCAAGCAACATATTATTTTTTCTGGTTGTTGTAATGAGTGTATTGGTATTTTTAATATATTACAGTCCTCATTTTGCTTTGACTATAACAGATCCTATCCATGTAATGAAGAAAGGTTTTTTGGAAAATGATTATAATTTAGAAGTTGAGATTCCTGAACTATACGAGAATGATGATATTTACAAATTAGGGGCATTGTATAATGAAAAATATCTGCCTTTAAAAGTAAGGGAAACTGAGACTAATAAAACTCAGTCAAACCTTTCTATGGATGATTTTGAAGACTTGTTTAAATAGAAAAATTTAAACAGAATCTTTTGAAAATAAGTATAATGTTTCCATTTTGAGTGTTCGTTCTATTGAGAATGTTGTAATTACGCTTTTTTCACTTTTAAGTTTTAGTTCAAAAAAATGATTTATTGGTTCGAAATTACTATCTTCTATTCTAATTTCAAAATGGAATGTTCTTTCTTCGTTTTCCTCATCTGCCGCAATGGGACCGGGCATAAAAGTATAACTTCCATTTGTACTTTTAACTATTGCAAATGGATTCTGCCAGGTGTTGTCAATCATCTTTGCTGGAGTATTTTCAAATAATAAACTTATTGATAAATTTTCTATAGGAACAAAATTGTCACCTCTAAGTACAGATCCAACTATAGAAGGAAAATTGTATAGGTATCTTGCAGAAATATTTTTACTGGAATCATTTGTATTATAATAAGATCTTTTTGTTTTAGAGACTTTTTTTATACCTTCATTTATTAGAGTTACCATATCTACTTTAGTCTGAATCAGTTCATGATAATTGTCTTCAAAATGAAGAAGTCCTCTTCCTGATATAATATATTCAGGTTTTATTCTGTTAAGAACATAACAGGCAACATCAAGTCTGCATTGGAGACATTCTGCCATTTCGAAACCTTCTTTTCGTTTATCCTCAAAAATATCGTTTACAGTATCTAATACTATGCTTTCCATAATGTTATGTACATTCATAGTTATATCCCCCACTTGATCATAGAATTTAATTATAACAAGAAAAAAATCAATTATCTATTCATTTTTTATAAAAAGATCATCTTTAAATTTGTGAGCTGCAAAAATATGTTCCCTGGTTAGTTTATCTATATGTGAAAGCTGCTTTATTATAGGTTTTATTTTTGCTCTTATATTTGTATCTTTATGGGGACAGTTAAATACAGAAACTGGAAGATCACATTCTTTTACTAATTTCTCTATTACACTTTCTCTAACTTCACACATAGGACGTATAATATAAATTTTCCCTTTAAAAAATTCCTGAACAGGTTTCATGGTTGAAAAATCTGCTCTAAAACAGAGATTCATTATGGATGTTTCAGTAAAATCATCAAGATGATGGCCTAAGGCAATTTTAGTGATATTATTTTTATCTGCATATTCAAATAGTATTCTTCGCCTGTTTCTTGAACAGAGATAACAATTGAAAGAATTATTGAAGGATTCCGGAAACATATGTGCATCTATAATTTTAAATGGAATTTTTAATATCTTAAAAAAATTTACAAGTTTTTCAGTTTCTTTGGTATTTATAGCATATTCACGCCAATTTATCATTACAGCGGTCAGTTCATAAGAGATTGGAAGCCATCTGAGTCTTAAAGCTAAAGCAAGGGCCAGGGCTAAAGAATCTTTTCCTCCGGAAATCCCAAGAAGAACCTTGTCCCCATCATTTATCATTTTAAATTTATTAATTCCTCTTCCTGTTTGCTTAATAAAACGTCTAACCCAGGTTGGTATATCTCCTTCAGCCAATTCCTTAACACTGATCAATGAGGACCTCTTTTTATTACTTATAAAACTAATGGAAATATATCTTTACAGGATTTTCTTTAATTCTATTTCCTGTTATAGTTAATTATATCCTAACTGGATTAGTTTATATTATCCTGTGAAATAATAGATGTCTATAGTGTATATAAAGGTAAGTTTGTTAAAATGAGAAGTTATAAAAAAAGTATTTTTGTTTTTCTTTTTTTGATTTTTTCTTTTGTATTTGTTTCGTGTCGTAAAAATGATCAATCGAATAAGATCTCTACTTCGGAAACTGGAATCGAATCTGAGTTGTCGGATAAAACTACACTTGTATTTGGTGAAGACCGAAATAAGACAGAGTCGGTTGATAATTCTTCTTCTGATAATAAGGGTTTTAGTGAAATAGAAAAAGGTGATTTAAAGGGGCAGTTATTTTCAATTAATTCAATTTCTGTTATTCCGGAAGATATGGTAATAGGCACTCTTTTAAACTTTAATTTTAATACTGCCTCTTCAGGATCATTTCTTTTTGCAATTAATACTTTTTTTACAGATGCAGGAAAAGGTATCTTGAATTTGGACGTATTACACCCTTCCTGGAGTTCAAGTATTCAAAAACTTTATAGAAATAGTCTTTCTGAACAATATTTTATTATTCGAATAGGTGATACAGTAATTAAAAATGGGATTAGTAAAACTAATATTAGATTAATAGGAAAAACGGGCAGAACCAGTGGTTATGTCTCTGCGGATTTTTATGAGGGAAAATGGCTGTTGAGTGATATTTCTATTGACATTGAACAATTGCAAGAAAATTATTTAAGAGAAGAAATTGAATTTAATCCTCTAAGTTATTCAAATATTTTACTAAATTATTAGAGAAAATTTTATCATTTTAATGGAGATACTATGGGAACTGAAATGGGGCGTATTGAACAGGAATTTATTCTTAGTAATATTATAGAGAAAACACTTCCGGTTAAACTCCATCTTAAAAAGAAAGAGATAGAAGGTCTATTCCTTTCAATGGAGGACAATAGTCTTCAGTTTTCAAGCAGTGACAGTGCCATTACAAATATGTCAGTAGGAGAGGATATTAATTTTTTCTTTGCATTTTTTAGTCATACCATGACTTTCAACAGTAAAATTATAAAGGAAGGAAATCCTTTAAAAGTTACATTACCTACTCATATCTATAAAAATTTAAAACGAAAGTTTGTTCGCATACGACCCGGTCAGGAGATTGAACTGTCATTTACACTGGAAAATGCAAGAATTGTTTTGGATTTTCCTAAAACTCAGGAATATGAAGCTTTAAAAGATGATATATATTCTGATAATTTTGACCATTCCAATCTTAAAGACTTATTTCAACAATTTAAAACAAAATCAGTAGCTTATGCAGATGAAAGTGAAATAGTTATGCTAAGAGGTAAAAATATTGATTCTTTTGAAGAAAAGATAATTACAGATACAGGGAAGAGCTTTTTTATTCCAGATACAGCTTTTCCTTTACCAGATAAAAGTAAAATTAATAGTGAATTTGCTATTACAGAGGATTTTTTTCTGGATGAGCAAGGTAATGAAATATTTGTTTGTGATAAAAATCTTCGACAATTGGATGTTCATATAAAAAAGAAACATGAAAATGGTATATTTTCAGAGTTATTTACACCTGTTATATATCATGAATATGCTATTGGATATATTCGAATTTATAATAATAAAACAAAAAACAAACATTTTTCCGACAAAACATTAGTCTTTGTAAGAGAGTTCTCCCGAATACTTGCTTTTGCCCTCGAGAAGCAGGGTTATTTTTCTGAAGGTGAGTTGAAAGCAAGCCAGTTTAATCCTGAAATTATAGATCTAAGTGCATCAGGACTTCTATTTACTCATCCTGAAAAGAAGTTATCAGAAATGCTTGGAATGTATGGTGATTTAAAATTAGAATTAAAGATAGGACCGCGTAAGATAAGCATGTTTTCAAGAGTTATGAGGAAATATAAGATTAAAGATATTTATTTCTATGGAATACAATTTTTGGAAATTGTTCCTGAAGATTTCAGGTTTCTTTTTGATTATGTATATGGTAGACCTTTTTCTGATGATGATGATCGATTTTGGGAAGGTGGTGCGGAGCCTCCTGAATTAAATTTTTAATTTTGCTGTTCTATTGAATTAAATAAGGTTAAAATGAGGATCTATGATTTATATTTTAATTGAAATAAATGGCTTCAAGCAGTTAAAAAAGATAGATAATGATTTTACTGACCAACTAATTGATTATATGACCAGTACCTTTTCTATGGATGAATGCAGGTTTATTGAGCAGAAAAACAGTATTTTTGTGTATGCCTGTAATTCTGGGGAAAGTGATTTTGTTTCCCTGTTTAATAATTCTATTAATCTATTTAATTATTTAAAGTCTGTTGGAACTGATCTTACAGGATATAATATTCTACTTGAAGAGTCCTTGGATATATATTCTGAAGATCTGTCCAGAAAACTTTTTAATCGGATTTATTCTCTTCAAAAGGATGAATCCTTTTATATTAGTTCCGGAATATTATCACTATTTAAATCTTATGCCGATTTTGAACAAGAGGAAGATTTTTATAAATTAGTTTCTTTACATGAAAAAGAACTCGATAGCGAAGATAGTATTATAAGTGTTCTCTCTCAAGCAAAAGAGATGGAAAAATATCTTGAATATCTAACGCCTTTAATTAATAACGATAAACATGGTCTTATATTTTATTATGGAAAAAATATTTCCGGTAATTCAATATTAAGTTTTTGTATTGCAGGTTTGCTGCAGGGGAAGGATGTAGATGTTCCCTGGTTATATTTAAAACCGGATAATAGTAAAATATCGCTAAATAGATCTTTGATCAATTGCATGGACAGTCTGTTCCTAACTAAAGTTGCCTTATATTTAAATGAACCGGAATTGTCGGTTTGGAATCAAAAATATCATTTTGTTAAAAATGTAAATAGTATTTTATATGAAGAGGATATATTAATACTTTTTCGTATATATTTAAAGGCATATTCCCGAAGAATGGCAGAATTACTTCCGCCGCCTCCGGTTTTTATTCTCGATTCCCATGCTTTTGATGATC
>DAOVSY010000115.1 GCA_030633365.1 Spirochaetaceae bacterium
TATAAAATGAAAATATTAATGGTATCCAGTGAGTGTGTTCCCTATGCTAAATCGGGTGGTCTTGCAGACGTTGTTGCGGCTCTTTCCCGTCAGTTAAATGTTTCCGGACATGATGTAAGAATTTTAATTCCGGGATATTCATTTCTGGAATTTAAAAAATCTGAAACTGTAATTGATAAACTCGATGTAGCTATGGGTTTTAAAGAAGAAATTCTTCAAATAACAAAAAAAACCCTGCCAGACAGCAAAGTTAAGGTTTATTTTACTATGCATCCTCTATTTACAGAAAGAACAGGTATTTATGGTGAACATGGAAGTCATGCCTACAGAGATAATCACTACCGTTTTTCACTTCTTTCTGCAACAGCCTATTCACTGTCTACAGAACTTAACTGGATACCGGATATTATACATTCCCACGACTGGCCAGCCGGTCTTGTATCTTCCTATCTTAAAGAAAATAAAAAGAATGGTAGTTTTAAAAACACCGAATCAGTTTTTACAATTCATAATACAGGTTATCAGGGGAATTTTTCAAAACATGATATCCATTCCACAGGGCTTCCATGGGAAGCTATTAGTAAAAATAAAGCTCAGTATGTTGATGAAATAAATTTTTTAAGAGCTGGTATTGAAAATGGCAAAGGAGTTACAACTGTAAGTCCCAGTTATGCAGAGGAGATTAAGGTTGAAGGATTTGGCCATGGCCTTGAAGAACTACTTGTAAGTAAAAAAGATTCATTTTGTGGCATTTTGAATGGTGTAGATTATACAGAGTGGGATCCGGAAAAGGATAAACTTCTGGAATTTAATTTCTCTGCAAAAAAACTGGAAAATAAATGGAAGTTAAAAGAAAGACTCCAGAAAAAAGCAGCCCTTCCAATAAATCCGGACATAGCTTTAATAGGAATGGTAGGAAGACTTGTAGATCAAAAAGGTTTTGCAGAACTATGTACAACAAATACAGATAACCCTGGAGCAATCAGAGAGATTTGTAAGAACAAAGATGTACAGCTTATAATACTAGGTACAGGCGAAAAGTGGATAGAAGATGAGTTACAAAAATTGGATAAAGAGCTTCCAAACCTTAAGGTTTATCTGGAATTTGATAATACTCTTGCCCATTTAATAGAGGCAGGAAGTGATTTCTTTTTAATGCCCAGCAAATATGAACCCTGTGGGCTTAACCAGGTTTATTCCCTTAAATATGGATCAATTCCTATTGTCAGAGCTACTGGAGGACTAAAAGATACAGTTGTCGATTATTTTAATGACCCGGAAAACAGTACAGGGTTCCACATTCCGGAGATGAGTTCTGAATCTATTGTTAATACTGTAAAATCAGTATTGGATCTCTGGAGTAACAATAAAAAGAGTATAGATAAGATAAGACAGGGAGGGATGGCTAAGGAATTTAAGTGGGAAAAATATGCAAAGGAATATGAGGCACTGTATAAAAAATGTTTGGGTTAGCCTTAATTATATTTTCTTTCCAGACGCTTCATTCTGTGATCCAGTGCTTCCATTATCCTTTCAGTATTCTCTTTTTGCATAAGCAGCCTAACAATAGTTAGTGCAGGTTCAATCTTTTTTATTTTATGTTCATAATACTTTGCCAGCTCCAGCCCCTGAAATAACTCCTGTTGGTTCTCCCACATCTTTTTCCAAATATCTATAGCAGCAGTATAATCCCCTTTTCGCTTATAATAGATACTTAATAATTTTCCGGCTTCATAATCTTTTTTAAGAAAGCTTTCTTTTAAAAGAACTACGCCCTCTTCCCTGTTCCGAAATAGCATTAATTTGCCAAAAGATGTTTTATCAGCAAAAGGGATATCAGAAGGGTTATACCAGAGTTCTTCCATATGGGTAAAAAGAAAAGTCAGAGATTTAATATCCTGCAAGTGATGTTTAAAAACTCCTTCCAATGGTTCCGGCCTATTTGTTTTTAAGAAATTGAAATAGATATCAGGAACTTCTATACCGGGAATATCGTTAATTCTATGAATGTCCAGAATTTGATCTTCAATAATGCTCAACCGGCAGGATGGCAGGCGCTTTTTCCAAAATCTTCTTGAGGTATGAAGGAGATCGATTTCAGATATTATAGGTAATTGTAAACCTTTCATAAGAAACCTGGTTCTTAAAAGAGGATGGTCAAAACTTTTTCCATTATAAGAAACTAATATTTTATCTTCCGTAAGTAATTCTTTAATTAGTAATAGAAAATCTATCTCTCCGGGAAAATCATGAAGAAAGTACTGATTAATAATTAACCTTCCATTTTTTATCCATCCAAAGCCCGCAAGAAAAGCTAATGTGCCAGCTCCCCCGGATAAACCAGTAGTTTCAAGATCATAAAAAAGTAAATTTTCAATATTACTGTTTTCCATCTGAGGAAATAACAGGGGTATATTTTTAGAAATAAAATTATTAAAAGGAGAATTAAAAATACCCTGACGCATTGATACAAAAG
Organism: Spirochaetaceae bacterium; assembly: GCA_030633365.1. The sequence continues at coordinate 2,477 of DAOVSY010000115.1, forward strand.
GCTTTATCTGCTTCCAGGGAGATTTTAATAAAACCATGGATTCATTTTTCGGTTTAGAAACTTTTTTCTCATCTCTGGAAGTTCGTATTCTACCTAAACGACCAGCCAAAGAACTACCCGAGCCCATATCAGTCAGAATCTCCAGAAATATTAATTGCCGAAACAAGCCATGTTTTTAAAAATTTTGAGACTGCACCCTTTACAAGCTCCTGGCCTTTTGCACTAACAGGGCCAATACAGGAAGGGCAACCTTCTTCACAATTACAGGAACTAACAAGATCACTTGCTGCCTGTAAAATCAAGGGGAATTTATTGAGGAAACCTTCAGCCAACCCTGAACCACCAGGGCATGAGTCATAAAAATATAGTGAGGGTTCTTCTGTATACTGATCCTTTAGTCTCTCTGCAACAGCAATATCATGACTATCACACATTAGAAAAACAGGAGCTACATTCTTTAAAACTGTTCCTGCACGACCAATCACTTCTTCTTTAAGGCTGTCATCAATTAAAGCAAAGGCTTTACCTGAGACAGTATTTTTTTTCAACACAATAACTGCAGATCTTGTATGCATCTCCTCTTCGGGAAGATAAATATCTCCATAGCCAATATTTTCATGTGTTGAAAATTTTAGTTTTTTGTATTTAGTAACCTGACTTCTTACAAGAACATCACCAATAATTGTCATGCAGGTTTTTGATAACTCTTCTGCATCATTTTGCAACAATTTAATATCTTTCTTTACAATTGAATCTGTATAGTAATTAAGATCCGCTTCTTCCACATAACAGCACTTGTTTTCTATATCAAGTTCTTTAGACAGAAACTGTTCACCACGATGTATATATACTGCATTTTGAAATAGAAGTTCCTTGGCAGACGGAAGATCCATCTCCCCAATAACCTCATTCTTACCCTTGGTTGTATTTATTATAACAATATTATCAGGGGAAGTAGATCGTAATCCCACCTGCTCTGCAGGATAAGATCTGTCTGCCCAGTACCAGCTTCCCCCGGATAAGCGGACCACCCCTTCCTCCTCCAGATATGACATAAAATCTGTAACAGGTCCGGAAAAATTATCTGTTTCCTGAAATGGTAGTTCAAAAACTGCACATTTAAGATGATCCAGAAGAATAAATATATTATCAGGATTGATCCAGGCAGATTCAGGGCTTCTCTCAAAAAAATAGTCAGGATTTTTTACCAGATACTGATCTATGGGAGAAGCAGAAGCAATTATTATTGCCGCAGATAGGGAATTACTACGTCCTGCCCTTCCAGCCTGCTGCCAGACAGAAGATATTGATCCGGGAAATCCTGCCAAAACAGCTAAATCCAATCCTCCAATATCAATTCCGAGCTCCAAAGCTGTAGTAGAAACAACACCCTGTATTTCTCCAGTGCGCAATCCCTTTTCAATTGCCCTTCTTTCCCTTGGGAGATATCCGCCTCTATATGCTTCAACTCTTATTTTTTTATTTTCATTGTAATGATTTCTTAAATTTTTATTTATATAGGATGCAATTAGTTCAGTTCTTACTCTGGATCTGGCAAATATAATAGTCTTAATTTTATCAGCAAGAAACTTTGTTGCTATTTTACTTGATTCTAAAACTACCCCCTTCCGAATGCCCTGAACAGGATCAACCAGAGGTGGATTATATAAAACTATGTGTTTCTCACCTGTGGGCGCTCCGCTTTTATTAATAAGTGTTAGATCCGATTCGACTATCTGTCGGGTTAATTCTAAAGGGTTACTTATTGTAGCGGAACAGCAGATAAATATAGGATCAGAACCATAAAATTTTGCAATACGTTTCAAACGACGAATGACATTGGTCATATGGGAACCAAAAATACCTCTGTAAATATGAATCTCATCTATCACAACATATTTTAAATTACTTAAAAACTTAATCCATTTAGGATGATTGGGAAGAATGGCTGAATGGAGCATATCAGGGTTACTAATTACTATTCTTCCTGATTCCCTTGCAGAAACTCTAACAGAAGAAGGGGTATCTCCATCGTATGTAGAAACCTTAATAGGGATTTCTCCTGCAAGTATAATTTCATTTAACTCCGATTGCTGATCCTGGCTAAGGGCTTTAGTTGGAAACAGATACAAGGCTCTTTCTTCGGGATTTTCTATTAATTTTTGAAGGACAGGGAGATTGTAGCAAAGGGATTTACCACTGGCTGTAGGAGTTACAACAACAATATTTTCTCCAGCAGTAACGCTGTTAAAACTTTCTGCCTGATGAGAGTAAAGATGAGTTATTCCACGTTTTGTCAGTGTATCTCTTATTACAGGAAATACTTCTTCAGGGATATCCTTATATATTCCATTACGGGAAGATATCTTCTCCCATCTGCTTACATTATCTGTAAAAGCTCTATCTGAAGCCATGTTATCAAGTTTATTTTTAAGATTGTTCATATTTGGAATTATAGCATGTTTTTTATTGCTGCCAAGATGTTAAAAAGAAAATCCAAACTCCTCCATCAAAAGAAATCAGAATTCCTCCGTCCCCATTAATAATAAATAACAACGCTTTTTTATTTTTTTGCTGGATGTAATATCTCTTCTTAACATTTTATATTTATTGCAAGCACTAAAAAATAGAAATTGTATTGTAACATTACATCCTACATCTTATTTTATAGAGTAAAACAGTCAATCACCAGATATTAGTAGATAGTATATCTACGAAATTTTAGAGAATCTAGTTTTTTATTAATTAATTATTCAGAAGTCTATAATTACTTATAAAATTCAGACAAAATAGTCTCTATAAGAGGGGTCGGAGGTTCAATAAAATCAAAAAGGTGGTGATGAATATACCACAACCCTCCATATTTATAATCTTCAGGGTTTTTTACCATTTCTGCTTTTACAGGGTTATTACAGATATATTTAAAAGTAGCTACCAGCTGTTTGTAGCTTTTTATTATTGTACTGTGAAATCTATCGTACCACACATGTCCCCTAAGATTATACTTTTTATTATAGGCTCTACCAAAAACACCTAAAACCCACTGCATTATCCTGGATAGGTTCTCTTTTTTTCCAGGTTTTATATATAGATGTATATGGTTCCCCATTATAGAAAAGTTATATATAGAAAAGGAATACTTTTTTTTAGCTCTCTTAACTATATTTAAAAAAAGTTCTTTAATCTCACTCTTATCCAATATAAACTCGCCCCGGTTTATTCTTGCAGTAACATGGTATTCCGCACCAACATATAGTTCTCTTGGTTTTCTCATATAGAGTAGTATAGGCGTAAAAGCTTTTTTACTTTTAAATTTAGCTATTTTTCTAAAAAAGTTCCTCCGTCCCCAATATATTCCAATATATTATAGATTTATTTTAATAAATCCGGCATAATCAGCCTAATAATAGATTCTGGCTTCCAGTTATCTAAAAAATTAGTAAGGATGTAACAATGGCTAAAAAAAAGGTCGGACTATTAATGATTATCCTGGCAATATTTCTTCCCTTCGTTGCCGTATTTCTTCGAAAAGGTATTGGAAAAGACCTCATTATAAATATAATTCTATGTATCTTCTTCTACCTTCCTGGTACGATACACGCTCTATGGGTAATTTTGAATTAGATTTTGAACTTCCGGAACATTAGTTTCTTTTGTTCTGGAAGTTAATAATTTTGATACAGGATAGGCCTGAAGTTTTTCCCAGAAAGGGACTATTTTTTCTCTGATATCCCTAAATTTTTTATCTTCATCCATCCACACAGACATATTTTTATTATCCAAAATAAAGGGCATACGTTTTTTTGTATTGTGAACTTCTTCTGCAATACCCAGTGCCTTAGTTGTAACTACAGAAAAAGTCTCAAATATACTGTCATTTTCCCTGTTAATCCAACGATCCCATATACCTGCCAAAAAAAATGGAGATTTATCCGGCATATGTAAATAGTAGGGATACTTTATCCCGTCAATTTCTTTCCACTCAAAATATCCATCGACAACAACTGCACAACGTTTATTATCTGAAGGATAACGATAGGATGGCTTTTCATTCAATGTTTCAAATCTGGCATTAAATGTTTTAAAACGTATTTTTTCAGCCTTTTCAATATTCTTCTCCCAATAAGGAATTAACCCCCACTGTAAAAATTGAAAGTTCCCTGGATTTTCTGACTTAAGCACAGGCCAGTAAGGAAGGACAAATGCAGATTGGAAATAGACATCCTTAAGATTATTTACGTCAATATGAGCACTAAACATCCTTTCAAGAATATCTGCTTTTTGTGCAAGAGAAGCATTAAAACACATTGCACTACCTTCCTATAAATTAAAAGTTCCTCCGTCCCCAATGTACCATATAAAATTACTCATTCAAGAAAGCATAAGCAACCGGGAAGTCTTTTATACGTGTTGTGTAATTAGGGGACAGATAATTTCTATGCATTCCCCAGTCTTCTCTAAACTCACTTGCACATGGATGAATTGTATGCTGTCCATACTTATCGTTTATCTCATCCACTCTTTTTATAAGATATCCCTTTTGTGAATTGTTATCATCAAAAAAATTTATTTGTTTACCACTAACAGGTTCTATTCCAAAAAGAAAGATTGTTGTTCTCCAGTATTCAAAATCCGGAGAAAAGATCTTTTTTAATAGAACTTTGGCTATAGAGATAATATCAGGTAGGTAATCTGTGGGTGCTGTTTCTGCACTGGCATGCCGGACTCTTCCAAATGCTTCCAGTGATACAGAAACAGAGTTTGTTGTACAATCCTGTTTTCGTAACTTCTCTACAGCCAGTTCCGCATAGTAGGATATTGCCTCATTTATTATTGAAAGCTCTTTAACAGGGCTTCTAAACTGTCTGGCACTAATAATCCCTTTTCGGGGATTTACCTCTACAGTCAAATCAGCCATGGGAATGCCCTTTAATTCCCTTTGAAGCATCCACCCAACAGAAGTCATCTCCTTTTTTACTATCCATTCGGGTACCTTAATAAAATCTGCTGCCGTTTCAATACCAGCTAATACCAGCTTTTCTGCATAGGCATTCCCTATACCCCATAGATCTTTTATATGGGTTAAAGCCAATGCCCTCGAAATATCAAATGGAGTTTCCAAAAGAAGACTATCGTTCTTCTTCTTTGCCAACCTTTGGGCTACTTTGGCTAATGACTTTGTAGGAGCTATTCCTATGGTAGTTGGTATTCTGGTTTGCTTTTTAATGGTATCCCGAATGATCTCACCGTAATCAGCAAGGTTTTTAATCCCTCCGAGATCAATAAAAGCTTCATCGATTGAATAAGTTTCAACTTTAGGTGACAGATCCCTAAGAGTTTCCATAACTCTCCAGGATATATCATTGTAGAGAGTATAATTGGAAGAGAAAAAGACAACACCATTTTTATCAATTATATGCCGTGAATCTTTAAACCTTAGCCCACGTTTTAACCCCAGATCTTTTGCTTCAGGATTCAAGGCAATTATCCAATGATCATTGTTAGAAAGAACTATAATAGGTTTATCTTTTAGATCCGGTCTGAATGCTCTTTCACAGGAGCAGTAGAAACTCTGACAGTCCACCAATGCAATCACTATGATCTCAAAAAGCGGATAATACGGCTTACCACGCCTACGATATCCGTTTCTGCCCCGGTATACCGTCCAATAATAAATTCACCATCAACTGTAAAAACAATTAAATCCCCTGATTTTGGTATTATAGAACAGTCAACTATCGCAAGATCTTTATCACATATTTTATATTCCTCATTACCACTGCCATTTATTTTAAATATATACATGGCGTGAGGTTTTGGTAATAAAAGGGAGGCCCAGTCGATATCATTTTCTGCATATGATTCTGCCGGGGAGCCAAATCCTGTTGTACGTTGTATGCGTCTCATTTCTCCATAATACTACTAGACATATGTATAGTATATAGCAAATTGATAAAAATTAAAAATATGTAAAAAAACTCAA
>DAOVSY010000402.1 GCA_030633365.1 Spirochaetaceae bacterium
TCCAGTACTGGTAATGAAGCAGAGGACAGGAAAACAGCAGAAGCTGGTGCACGATCAAATGTTGCTGCTTCAATTTCGGTAGAAATTCATAATGAGATTACAGTTCTTACTAAAGATGATTCTGAAGGAAATTATTCCTCCTCTACAGTTGATGAGATTACTGCAGTTGTAGAAAAGAGTCTCTCTGGTGTTGAAATTGTTGATACCTATTACTCTGAAGAAGCTGGTTCATGGGTATATATGAAGCTTTCAAAAGCTGAATGGGAACGGATAAAAAAAGAAGAGATGGATGCATTAATTTCCAGGATACAGGAATTTCTTACTCCTGTTCTTAATGATTTTGACAGACCCCTGGTGACCAGAATTCAGGAGTTGATAAAAGCCCGAAATCTAATAAAAGAATCACCTTATTCCGGATTCCTTAAAACTTCTTTTATGGGTGAATCCGGTTCTTTAATTGATATAATAGGTAATATGCTTAAACAACATCTTGATTCAATCTATCTAAGTGTAAAACCGGAAAGTATTGAGGTTGAAACAGGACAGCCAGCAGCTTTCTTTATAACTATGAGTTCAAATATATCTTCCCGTATTGGGAATATGCCTTTTTCTTTTGTATCTAAAAGCGGTGCAAATATTTTAAGTTCATTGACAGATCAAAATGGAACATTTGAGAGTGAATTAAAATCAACTGAGTTAATGATGGGGCAAAACTATATAACTCTTACTATTGACAGAGATAAAATTGGTTTTGATGATTCATTAGAGTATATGATCCTTCCAGAGAAAGTTTTTATTGTAGATATACAGACTGTTTCTATTGGTCTCGAGGTAACAACACCTAATGGAATTGATCTCTATGGTGCCAATGGAACTGTAAAATCACTTTTCTCATCCCGAAATCTTCCATTTAAAATAGGCACTGTAGATACTCCATACATAAAATTTGATATCAGAATTTCAGACTTTCCAAAATATCTTGAGGGAGCACCTGATATGGCTCAGGCAAGTGCAGTAATTTCTTTGGTAAAAAGAGGAAAAACTGTGTATAGTTATGAAAGTGATCAGTTTAAAGATGGCGGTCTAACACCGGAACAGGCTCACGACAGAGCTTTTGGAAAGCTAATAGAAGATCTTGAAACCAATGCCGAATATGTAAAAGGGATTGTGGAAGCACTTTCTTTAAATTAGAAGCTGCTTGATGAATCAATCCCAGGTAAAAGATATTCTTCTACAGTTAAAAGAGGATGTACAGGAATTTACGGTTATATTTTCAGGAAAGAAGAGCTCAAAGGTTGATGGCCTGTACAAACCTTTAACTAAAGAGATTATTATACATAATAGAAATACAGAAGATCAGAATGCAATTGTATATACTGCTATTCATGAATTTGCCCATCATGTTCATGTCAGCTCTTCTGTTGTTCCTGTATCCAGAAGGGCTCATACAAAAGAATTTTGGGCTATACTCCATGGTCTTATGAATAAAGCTGAACTTCTTAAGGTTTATTCAAATAAGTTTAAAACAGAACCGGAATTTAAAACTCTTACTTTGGAACTTAAGGATAGATTTATTCTTAAAAATGGTGAAATAATGAAGGAGTTTGGTAAACTTCTTTTGAAAGCCTATGAACTCTGCAACAAGTATGATATGAGTTTCGATGACTATGTTGATCGTGAATTGGGTCTTGGCAGAACAGCTGCAAAACAGATCATGGGTGTTTATCGTGAAGATATTAATCCTGTTGTTGGATATGAAAATATGAAAACTCTTTCCAGAATCAAACCTGGAGAGGATCGGACCAGAGCAGAGGAAGCTTTTCTTAATGGCAGCAGCCCCGACTCTGTTAAAAGCCAGTTTACCCCTGGTTCAGCTGTATTAGACAACCCTGTTCAACGTTTACAGAAGGAAAAACAACGAATTGAGCGAAGTATAGTTAATTATAATAAAAGACTGGCAGAAATAGAGAACAGTCTTTTAAGAATGACAGAAAACTAATAAAAAATAGATTCTTAAGAACCATTTTTTTATTTGTTGGAGAATAATATGAATGAAATTTTATGGGTTTCAATGTTATTGGTAAATTTTGGTGCAATACTGCTAAGTTACAGAATTTGGGGAAAGGTTGGACTCTATTTATGGATACCAATTGCAGTTATTGTAGCAAATATTCAGGTAACAAAAACAATTGAACTGTTTGGGTTTACTGCAACTCTTGGAAATATAGTATATGCAACAAGTTTTTTAGTTACAGATATTTTAAGTGAAAATTATGGGAAAAAGGATGCTGCCAGGGCTGTGGGTATGGGCTTCTTTGCTCTTATAATGATGACAATTCTAATGAACCTTGCTCTGTATTTTATTCCGGATACCAGTGATTTTGCCCAGGGAAGTTTATCTACAATTTTTAGTTTAATGCCCAGGATTGCCTTGGGGAGTCTGGTTGCCTATGGATTCTCCCAGCTTCATGATATCTGGGCCTATGATTTTTGGAAAAATAAGTTTCCTTCAAGAAAATTTATCTGGATACGTAATAATTTAAGTACAATGGTTAGTCAGTTACTGGATACACTTATTTTCACACTTATTGCTTTCTGGGGTGTTTTCGAAACTTCTGTTTTATTTGATATTATGATGACAACATATCTTCTTAAATGGGTAGTTGCACTTTTGGATACACCTTTTATTTACATTGCAAGAGGGTGGAAAGATAAGCGAATGGTGGACAATAATTAGAAAGGGTTTATGAATTTCTATTTACTGATTTGATCAAAATCATTCCAGTAAGTATTAACATCAAGGGCAAGCTGATCTAAATGCTTAACGATACTTAATTCTGCTTTCTCCGGAGAATGTTCTTTTAAAGCGTCATAGATTGCTTTGTGTGCACTCATATAATGTCTGTTTACCCTTTTTCGCAATTCTTCAAAAAGTTCTGATTGCTGACCCATAAGTGAGAGCATCATATACAGGGAATATAGTGCTTCATTTCCGGATGCAAGAGCAATTGTTCTATGGAAGTCTATGTCATCCTGGGCAATACTATTGTTGTCTTCGTAATCTGACTGCTGTTTTTCAATATTAATCTTTAGTTTTTCAAGTTCCTCATTGGATATATGTTCTGCTGCAAGCCTGGCTGTGGTTCGTTCTATGGCTTTCCTGGCTTCAAGAACCATTAAAAATTTATGTAATACATTGCTGTTAATAAGGTCATCCAGA
>DAOVSY010000098.1 GCA_030633365.1 Spirochaetaceae bacterium
CTCTTTTGATTCTTCAATTCCATCCAGAATGTCATAATATAAACTCCATCCCTTTCTATCGTTAGTATATGCCTTCTGCAGAAGATTTTCATTTCCATAGGCAAAGTCAATTGATTTCTGGAGGCGTTCAAAACTCTGAAGCATAAAATCAGCGGCCAACTGATCATCTCCCGCTTCAAACAGATCCACTGCTTTCATACAGAATCGCAATAGTACAGTAGTTACAGGTATTTTACTGACAAAACATCCTGTAAAGGGGTCGATTGTTTTCTTAATATCAGAAATATTTTCAGTCAAAATTTCAGTATATCTGGAAAAGTAAAGAGTTCTTATAAAATCCCCTATCATGTTTCCTGCAGATGCAGCTTTCATTGCATCTCCTGCAAAGGCTTCCTTATCATGTCTCATAATAAGACCATCTTCATGTAGATATGCAAGGCCTGTAGAGTTGGTTCCCAGGACTGACAGCAGGTATGCCTGATCTTCTGCTCTTCCAATAAATCCCGGAGTAAATGGTCTGTGCTTTCGTAACGATTTTACCAGTATTCCGTTTGTTCCGCCTGTGACATGTATTCTTTGAATACAGGAAGATTCTCCATCAATACCGTTTTCACCATATCTTGTAGTCAGTTCAGATCCTGTAGAAAGACCCATCATAAGTTTACTGTAAAAGAACCGCTCTTCCAGTTTTAGATCTTGTCTATTGTCAAATACAACATCCGGAGTGAATAATCCTTTATGTATATCTTTTTCATTTACCAGAGCACCTGCAATCATACCCAGTTCAATATTATTTCCAGATGAGTCAATTCCTTCAGCTCCCCAAAGTGGTGTTGTAAAGTGTTCAAATGCACTTTTCCCTGATTGTTCTTTTAGTTCTTTTTCAGGGAATATTTGATCCAGGTCAATCTTAAATGTTGCGATTTTATCTGTATCAACCAGTATATTCCAATATGCTGTTATTGCTTTAAGAAAGGAGTAATGTCGCCCATATTCACCATCAACACCAAAAACTGATTTTAGAAGTTTCCCACTATTACTATCAGAATTCCCCAGAAGTAAAGCAGATGGAATAAAAATTTCATCTACAAGTTTTTCTGTATCCTCCTCTGTAAAGATATAAATATCCAGATGTTCGAAGCTTCCATAGTTTTTAAGTTCTTCTTTGATATACTTTTTTGCTATCTTTTGAAGACCTTTGTGGGTTACAGAAGCGGAAAGAATACAGGTAAGTTTTTGATCCTGATCCATGTTCCCGTTTTTTTTCTCATACTCTGCAGTTTTATTTAGACCATTTAGGCCATATATTATTTCATTGGCTTCCGGGGGTGTACCAATAAGTATAGGATGATCATAAAAATAAACCTGTTTTTCTGCTGCCGCCGACCTGATTCCATTTTTAAGATTGTCAGAATAATCAAGAGAATCTATATCCGTTTTTGAATTTGGCACAGTTATAAGAATATTAGAGGTGAAAATAATCTGTTTCCCTGGGTTTTTAATGGAATCAGGATTTTTTGATGTTATCCTAACTGTTCTTCTGGCCCTTAATTCTTTGGATCTTTTTTCTTTATTAAGAAATACTCCTTCTGCTTCGGGAAAAAATACTGACCATAGAGCATCTATTGCCTCAGTCGAAGAAAAATCCTTATGATTTTCTGAATATCTGTTTAGATCTGACAATCTGGTGCTGAAATCAGTATCAGATTGTGCCTGTTTTTCTAGCTCATTTTCTATTTGGTTCAATCCGTTCATTAGGAATTTTGTAAGTGGGGCATAGCTTCTGTCCTTATTCATTTCCTGAAGAAAGGCAATAGCTCTATTGTAATCCTGATGATCTTTGCCACAAAGACAGGTAATAAATGCAGAATTTATTGAATGACATATTTCAATCTGTCCCCTGGCAGTAGTATTAAATCCATCTGTAATCCGCGATCCCTGGATTCCTGAGTTGTTGTTAAAAATTGCACTTATAGTTTTTCCAATATTCATTTATTCCACCTTTATAATTATGATTATAATCTTCATCTTGTTAAATTCAAGTTAAATAATTTTGAGAGGAGTACAAAATTGGGTATTTTTTCAAAAATATAACTTGACACCCGTGGTGTCAGGTTTTACAATTCAACTTGTCTGATAAGTAGACAACAGACAAGTTAGGGGAACATATATGGAATCATTAAAAAAAGTCAGACTATCTGATCAGGTAATAGATGAACTGAAACGGATGATTTCTGAAGAAGGATTTAAGCCAGGAGATAAATTCTATTCAGAAAATGATCTTACAAAAAAACTTCAGGTAAGCCGGTCTTCCATCAGGGAGGCTGTTCGTATTCTGGAAGTCACAGGCTTTGTTAATGTTAAACATGGTAAAGGGATATTTATATCTGATTCTATTGGGGAGGGTTTTGGCGCTTTTACTGATTGGATGAAGAATCATGAACCATCCCTTATAGAGCACTTTGAAGTTCGTTTAATTATTGATCCAAAAGCTGCGGCTTATGCGGCACTTAATGCAGAAGAAGCAGATATAAAAAAAATGGAAGAAGCCTGTGAAGAGTTTATTCGTAATTTCAAGGTGGGAAATACCACCGGTCTGATAGAAGCTGATGAATATTTTCATAGAATTCTCGCAAAATCAACAAAAAATAGAACCCTCTATTTAATTATGAAAACTATGACAGAGTCTCTTTCTGAAGGATGGATCTCTAGTCTGCATATCCCTGGTCGGATAAAAAAAACGATTGTAGAGCATGGAAGAGTTCTTCAGGCAATAAAATCCGGTGATTCGGAGGCAGCCGAAAAGGCGATGGTACACCACATTCAGAATGCTCTGAATGATATAACAGAATCGATAAAAGGTTCTCTGTAGAAGTTTGAACTGGAGGAAGAATGGGTTTAAGAATAACTACACTAATTGAAAATACAAAGGGTGAACATCTAGCTCTTAAAAGTGAGCATGGAATATCTTTTTTTATTGAAAAAGATGGACACAAGTTACTTTTTGATACTGGTCAGTCAGGAACTTTTCTTGAGAATGCTGAACAACTTCAGACAGACCTTTCTAATCTTGAGTATGTAGTTATCAGTCATGGCCACTACGATCATTCAGGTGGGTTTAGAGCATTAACCGGAATAGCAAAAAAGTTTGAACTAATTGTTGGAGATGGTTTTTTTAACAACAAATACGGATATCGTAATAATTCCTATGAGTTTCTTGGGAATAATTTCAAGGAGGATTTTCTAAAAGAAAATAAAATATCTTACAGATTGGTAAATAAAGATATTACTGAAATTCTTCCTGGAATTTATGTAATTACCAATTTCTCCAGGGTTCATAATGATGAGGTAATTAATCCAAGATTCAAACTTCTTAAAGATGGGGTTTATAAGGATGATCCCTTTAATGATGAGGTGCTTGTAGCGGTAGATACACCTGAAGGTCTGGTTGTTCTTCTGGGTTGTTCTCATCCCGGAATGAAAAATATGCTGGATGCAGCTGGAAACCTGCCTGGAAAATCGATTTATGCTGTACTTGGAGGAACTCATCTGATAGAGGCAAGTGATAACAGTATGGATATTTCCATGGATTACCTTAATAACAGTGAGATGAAAGTTATAGGTATTTCTCACTGTACAGGACAGAAGGCAATATCAAATTTAAGTATCTCTAATGATAGATACTGTCATAACAGGACAGGAAGCTCTCTCATTATAGAGTAGCTTTTATGGTAATAATGTTTACTCTTATTCTTTGTATAATTTCTCCGGAAATAATAACCTGGCTGCCTGAGAAGGTAATTGTCCTACACATTAATAAAGAATTATTGCATAATTAAAACCGGACAGGATATTCTCTCCGGTTTTGCTTTTTTGGAGGCAGGTATGAAAATATTGATTGCACCCGATTCATTTAAAGGATCTGCTACTAGTCGGATGGCTGCAGAAGCAATAGGAAAAGGTGTTCATTTGGTATTTCCAGATGCTGAGTTAATTGAAATCCCTGTTGCAGATGGTGGTGAGGGTACAGTAGAAGCACTTACAGATAGTCTGAAAGGAAAGGTTGTTACTAAAAGAGTTAGAGGTCCTCTTGGTGATACTGTGGATGCAAAGTATGGAATATTGCCTGGAGATATTGCTGTAATAGAAATGGCTTCCGCATCGGGATTACCTCTTGTCCCCGAAAATAAGCGAAATCCATTACTAACCTCCACATTTGGAACAGGTCAGCTTATTTTGGATGCCATAGAGAAGGGATGCAGTGAAATAATTCTTGGTATTGGTGGAAGTGCCACAAATGATGGTGGTACAGGAATGGCCAGAGCTCTTGGGTTTAGTTTTTTAGACTCTTTTGGAAATGAACTTCCTGAAGGGGGAGGATCACTAAAAGATCTTGCAGATATTGATGATTCCAAAATGGATGAAAGAATTTTGGAAACAAAAATTTTAGTTGCATGTGATGTTACAAATCCTCTAATTGGTCCTAAGGGAGCCAGTTTTATCTACGGAGCACAAAAAGGTGCTTCTCCATCTGATATAAAGCTTCTGGATACAGCTCTGGGAAAACTTGCAAAGATTATAAACAGTAAATACTGCAGGGCAAATGAAAATATACCAGGAGCAGGTGCAGCCGGAGGCCTGGGATATGGCCTAATGGAATTTTGTGGTGGAGAACTTAAGTCTGGAATTGAAATTGTTCTTGATCTTATTAAATTTGATGATTTTTTAGATGGTGCTGATCTTGTTATTAGCGGAGAAGGGCGCATTGATGGACAGTCTGTTTATGGAAAAGTTCCTGTTGGAATTGCCGGCAGAGCTAAAAAGAAAAATATACCGGTTCTGGTTGTTGTTGGAGATATAGGGCCTGAAGTAGAAGCTGTTTATAACCACGGTATTGATGCTGTTATGAGCTCTGTTAATAAGGCTATGAGTCTGGAAGAAGCTATGTCCAGGGTTTACGAACTTTTAATTGACAGTTCCTCCAGGGCACTGAGAATGATAAAAATAGGAATGGAATTATAGACAGTTCCAGTTTTTACTTTCTGTTAAGTACTGTGTCTCCAGTCCAATTTTTATCTGGTGGATTTAAGATATACTTATCGCATCTATCAAGAAATAATTTTGATGAATGATCTTCCGGAAGTAGTTTATGTGCTATTTGAAAAAAGGTCATTGCTGTTCGGAAATCTTTTTGATAGTAATATTCAATACCTGCTTCATGAGCTTCCCAGGCTTCTTTTTTTGCCGAAGTTAGTTTTCTGCAGACGGAGTATACTTTTACTCCCATAGTTTTTCCCTGTACAATAACTCTATCAACCATCCTGCAGGGAAGATCTTTTGATACCTTTTTATATAATGATTCTGATATTAGTATAGGTTCTTTATATAATTTTGTCAGTCCTTCCATCCTGGACGCAAGATTTACACTATCTCCAATTATGGTATAGTCCATCTTTTTTTCTGAACCAATATTACCAATTGTAACAACGCCATAATTGATACCTATGCCTATTTTAAATTCTTCTCTTCCCTGTTTTTTTTGCCAGGTATTAAAATCTTCAAGTTTATCTATCATATCTAAACCTGCCAGTACAGATTGAAGTGCATCGTCTTCATGATGAACCGGAGCACCAAAGAAAGCCATAATTGCATCACCTATATATTTGTCTACAATACCATTATGCTCTGTAATTACATCCACCATGGATTCAAAGTATTTATTTAAGGATTCTACAAGTACATCCGGTTCCATGCCTTCAGAAATTGTTGTAAAGCCTCTGATATCAGAGAACAGTATTGAAAGCACTCTGTTTTCTCCTACCAGCATAGACTCTGGATCTGTAAAAAACTTATCAATAACATCCTTGGGTACATATTTCTGAAAAATATTACGTATTTTTTTCTCTTTATGCTCAGAGACCACCGCCTGTAAAGCATACCGTTTCATTTGGGTATAGGCTTTTTCAAGTTCGCCTGTCATTATATTGAAAAAATGTCCAAGCTTGCCAGTTTCATCTTTGTATTGGAGAGTAACTTTTGTAGACAAATCATTTGTAGTTATTATATTTTTTATTGCTTCTACGATGTTTTCCAGAGGTTTTGTAAGATAACTGGAGAAACCAATTAAAAGTATAATAGCAATTATTAAAGATACTATAAATATAATTCCAGTTCGAATAAATAATTGGGTAATAGATCCATAAAATGTATCTTTTTCTACAGCTACAAGGATAAACCAGTTGAAGGGTTCAAAAGAAGAAGTTTCAGCTATTAGCTCAAGGCTATTAATACTAATATCCTGCCATCCATTTGATTTTGTTTTAATAAGTTGTTTAAAAAATTCTTTGTCTTTTTCCTGTAATACAAGTTCCGAGCTTTGCATTACAAGATTTCCAGAGTTGTCTACTGCAAAAATATGTTCGGAATCGTTTTTTATAAGAGATTTCGCAAATCCCTCTACAGCAGATTTAGATATTTCGACAAATTCTTCATTTTTATCCATATCATTGGAAACCAGTAGTTCCCATTGGTTTTCTATATAATTATTTAATACTTCTGTTTTAAATGTAAGAAATTCTGTTGCTACTACTGTTATTCCGTTTCTTGCGGACAGCCCTGCAACAATTAGTGTTAATATTAGGGGTGTAATAATTAGAGGCAGTGTTATGAGGATTATTTTTGATCGTATGTTCATCTTTGTTTATTATCGCTATATTTAGTGGTAATCTTAACCGATACTCGTTAAAGAATACAACTAATTAAATATGGCAGGTAAATAGTTTGGCAAGTTTGCTTCAGCGTGCAAAATACAAAATAGAGCGGCTAAAAGAAGAAGAAACTATACAATCGATTCCACCAGAAGAAAGGGACAAGATTTATGGTGAAATTGATAATGCGGTTGCTTCCAATAAACTCAAAATAAAAGAAGATACTTTTTCTTTTACACCTGTACGTAGTGATATTAAACTTCCTGTTTTGATCAATTTAGGTGCTTTTATTTTAATTGCAGGGTTAAGTATATTTTTCTATTTTATGTTTAATCAGGCAGAGACTTCTATTGTTTCTGAAAAAGAAAATGTCGTCTCTGCAGAAGGCCTGCTTCTTCAGGCATTGAAAGAAAAATCAGAGCAACGTTTAGGGGAAAAGGAAAAAGAGATTTCCAGTATCCAGAGCAGACTTAATGGAATGAGGGAAGAACAAGAGAAACTTATATCCAGTGCAGATGAAAAAGCCCGTCAGTTCGAAGACGATTTAAAGCTGGAGTATAATAAAGAACTTGAAGCAGAGAGATTACGGCTTCAAAAAGAAGGGTATTCCACAGAATCAATAGATCAGAAAATGCGGGAATATGAAAATATTAAACAGAAGGAGTTTGATGACCAGTTTGATTTAATGAAAAATCAGTTGGAAACTGAACGTCTTGAAAGAGAGATATCTCTTAATAATCTGATAAATGATTATGAACAAAATCTTGATTCTGCAAGATCTGCACGAATAGAACTGGAAGATGAATTAACCAGGCAGTTTTCTGAAAAGGAAAAAGCTCTTGAAACTGAAAGAAATGCGGCTGTTGAGCAGTTAAATCGTCTTGATGAACAGCAAAAAGAAGAGAAACTTGTAATTGATCAGATACTTTCCATATATACAAAAACTAATGAATTAATTAAGAACAGTCAGTACCAGGAAGCTTTGAACAATCTTAATAATCTGGAAACTCTGCTGAATAAGGGAAATATAATAATTCTTCCAGCAATACAGTATCGTAGAGAAGTTGACTTTTTTATGATTCAGTCTTTAAGACGATTAATTGCAAGTGAAAAACAATCTGAAAATGTAGATACAGATGCTCTTTTTGAATCTGCAGATTTAATTGCTGCAGTTTCGGGTTTAGTTGAAGAGGGGAATAAGTATTTTGAAGAAGGAGATCTTGAATCTGCCCGGGCTTCCTATATTAATGCAATTTCCAAAGTTCCGGCTCTTGAAGGAGGGTTTAACAGTCTTCAGGATATTGATGATATTGGTCTTAAGGAAGACAGGCAGAGCTTTTTACTTGGATTAACAGAGGGTGACAGATACTTTAAATCCAGGGATTTTAAGTCTGCTATTGAAAAATATCGTCAGGCTCTTGAGTATTTTGAAACAGATTCTGATGTTGTTGATATAATGGTAACTCAATTGGTAGATGCAGGTCTTGGGTTGGAAACTTCCAGAGGTAATACTCTTATATCATCCAGAGAGCTTAAAAGTTTAAATGAAGCTAAAATAGAACAGCAGGAACGTGAAAATCTGGTTAATGAACTTTCAGATATAGAGAAAAAAATTGATATTTCCACAGATTCAGCTTCAGATTCCGGAGATAATACTCAGCAGCTAATTTCTCTTCTGGATACAAAATTATTGATTAAAGAGGTTATTGCTTCAGATTCTATTAGGGAAGAGTACCCGGATCTTCATGAAAAAATGGAGTTGTATCTGGAAGCCTATGGTAAGGAAAAAGAGAGAGCTGGTAGGGATGCTGCTCTTGAGGAGATTGTTGCGTTAACTGAATATCTTTCCAGTGGCAGTGGATCAGGTGCTTCCTTTGCTACTCCGGAAGAAGAGCAGCAAAGAGAACTTTTTATACAGTTTTTACAGAACCTTAAGGGCTTGTTTGAACTGGGTGGTTAGCCCTATTCTGTAACTGCTTACGGTTTATTGGATATTATGGTGCAGTTATAATTACCGTATAGGGTTGCCCTGTTGAACTGGATAAATCTAAATCCAGATAAAAATAAATACCAAGATAATAGTCAGTAGGAGATGTTAGTCCAGGGATAGTTAAGCCTGAGGTGGCAGGTTCACTGTCTAAGCTGGTTCCTGCACTCGAGTTCGGTTCATTTGTAGGGTGGTTTGGATCTCCTCCTCCACTGTTGTAGAGGTAAAAGTCAATATCATCGAAACCTGTATCCCACCTGACTTGAAAGGATAACTCTGTTACTCCTGTACCTGGTATGATACTAAAGAAATCAAAGGCCGTATAATTATCCATTATACCTGATATTACTGCTGTTTCCCCTGATTCTATTAAGCTGACTAAATTTTCAGCATTAGCTATTGTATCGTTTGTGTTAGATCCAGGAATTTCACTTTCCAGTAGAATCTCATCACCAACTGCTATCAAATTACTTATATCCTGATTATTTATAAGATTTGCATCATCATCAGAACTAATTGTAACTA
>DAOVSY010000332.1 GCA_030633365.1 Spirochaetaceae bacterium
AGAGAGGAACGTTCTTTTTTGCTCAGTTTTCTGGAAGTTTGAAATAACCAGAAATCGTGTACCTCATCAATATTTTGCTGCTTATTAATAAATAAGTCTTTCTCCCCCAGGCACCCAAGAATATCATTAAGTGATATTGGTTCGCTGAATTCAATGATGACTATATAAGTTGATCCGTCAATACTGATTTTTCTATCATTGTATTGAAGGAGTTCAAAAATTCCACCTCCAGTTGAAATTGCCAGATAACGATCTGTGTGTGGGGAGGAATTCCTATTACAAGTTAGTGAGAGTTCCACGAGATTGGGATGAACTATCTGTTTTAATGCGCATAGCGCTATATCGAATTTAAAAGGTGCCATTGAGCTTTTCAATGTTGATAGTGCATGAGAATATTCTTTGGATTCCATATCTATACCAATTAAACCTGCCGCAAAACCCTCGTCTGACCCTTGTTCCTCATGTACCTGAGCGAATGAACCATCATAATCAAACCGGATAGATGCTTCCAGAAGGTTTTCACCATTTGACATTGATAGTTGCCGGCAGGTGCGTGCTATTGCATAAGGTGCTGCGGAATGAGAACTGGAAGGTCCATGCATAATTGGACCAAGGACGTCATTCAAAATACTAATTTGTCTTTGCTTTTCAAGCATATTACCCTCCATGGACTCTATCTTTCAATTTTTACAGCTCAAGTGTCTGGTCTATTAAAAATCCCCGGCAAATTCCCCATCTATAATTATATCAATCATTTCTCCATCCCAGGTTTTTGCAGTAACATCTACATCCGGAGAACCTATCATAAAATCTGTATGGAGGTTGGAAACATTAATTCCATTTGCCATTAACTCTTCTTCACTCATATTACTCCCACCTTCATAGCAGTCAGGGTAAGCACTTCCCAGAGCTATATGGCATGAAGCATTTTCATCAAACAAGATATTGTAGAATGTTTTTCCGGACTTAAAAATAGGAGAGTTGCTGTCTACCAGAGCCAGTTCTCCTAAATAAGCAGCAGCAGGGTCTATTGCCAGATACTGATCCAGCACATCTTTTCCGGATTCAGCTCCATAATTTATAAGTTTTCCTTCCTTGAATTCCAACCAGGCTCCCTCTATCATTTTGCCAATAGCTGGAACTAAAACAGGCCTGGTTATTTTGACTCTACCCTCGGTTATCCTGAAATCGGGGGCAGTAAATACCTCTTCAGTAGGAATATTAGGTGAAAACTCAATACCTTTTGCTGTAACAGAGCTTCCCCCCTCCCATATAGCTTTTTGACTGAGACCAATTTTTAAATCTGTTCCTGGTCCTTTGAAATAAACCTCTTTCAGTTTAAGGCCATTTAAGGCAGAGGCTCTCCTTTTCAGAGCTTTTCCACTTCTTACCCATGCAGCTGATGGATCTTCCTCATCAAGATGTAGAATAGGAATAAGAATTTCCCATAATTTATCAATTGCTTCCAGGGTCGGAGGAATATTCATTATTTTACCGGCCAGTATTTCTGTAGGCGCAAAAGCTACAATCCACTGGATTCTATGATTTTGTATTGCCTCTCTAAAAGGTTTTCCTGCTTCTGCGACAGCCTTTCCCGCCTTTGTATTTCGTGCCGGATCCAGAGTAGACAGGAAGTCAGGATCTTCAGTTCCTTTAAGAGCAACCAGGGCCCAATATTCTTCTACAAGTAAACGTTGGGTTTCTATACGGAAAGCAGGTACATAATCCAGATATTTATCTCTTGAGTTTTCTACCCTTGCCTTGTACAACAAAGGGTTTTCTTTATCATTTGAGTCCACTCTCACATATCTGGCTCCACGTTTATAAGCCTCCGCTGCAATTATTGATGCAAACTTCCAGTGAACTGGTTCTGTCCTTACCAGAAGGTTTTGTCCTTCCTGTAGGTTAAGGCTTGTAAGGATAACATTTGCGTATTTTTCTAAAAAGGTCATTGTTTTCTCCATCTTTTGATTAAGAATAATAGTATTATAATATTTATTTTTAATAAATATAGGAAAAAAAGTTAAATATATCAAAATTAAGTTTGATTTCCTGAAATTTTACTTCATTTATTTTATTCATGTTATATACTGGAATAGACGGAGGATATCAATGAAAGCACTTGCCAAGACAAAAAAAGAACCCGGAATCTGGATGATAGATGCACCGGAACCTGAGTATGGTCACAATGATCTTCTTATAAAGATAAAAATTACTGCCATTTGTGGTACGGATGTTCATATCTATAACTGGGATACCTGGTCTCAAAAAACTATTCCCGTTCCTATGATTACAGGGCACGAATTTGTTGGAACTGTTGTTGGTTTCGGGGGAGAAGTAAAAGGGTTCGAACTGGGTGACAGAGTTTCCGGAGAGGGACATTTAACCTGTGGTCATTGTCGTAACTGCAGAGCTGGAAAACGTCATCTTTGTAGAAATACAAAAGGGATTGGTGTAAATGTTCAGGGCTGTTTTGCAGAGTATCTTGTAATTCCCGCAGGGAATGCCTTCAAACTGGATGATTTTATAAGTGATGAAGTGGCGGCAATTTTCGATCCCTTTGGTAATGCTGTTCATACAGCACTCTCCTTTGATGCTGTTGGAGAAGATGTTCTTATTACCGGAGCAGGCCCTATTGGTATAATGGCTGCAGCTGTTGCTAAGCATGCCGGAGCAAGATATGTAATAATTACAGATGTAAATGACTACCGCCTAAATCTTGCCAGACAAATGGGAGCAACCAGGGCTGTCAATATTAAGAATGACAAACTGGAAGAGGTAATGAGTGAGCTTCATATGCTTGAGGGTTTTGATATTGGTTTAGAGATGTCCGGTAATCCTTCTGCCCAGAATCAGTTGTTTCACTGCATGAATAATGGTGGACGTGTTGCCATGCTTGGTATCCCGACCGAGGAGAGCCAGGTTAACTGGAATGATATTATATTTAAAGGGCTCCATCTTAAGGGGATTTATGGTCGGGAAATGTTTGAGACCTGGTATAAAATGGCAGCAATGATACGTTCCGGGCTGGATATAACCCGGATTATTACTCACAGGCTTCCTATTAATGAGTTTAAAAAGGGATTTGAAATAATGGCATCCGGGCAGTCAGGGAAAGTCCTTTTATACTGGGATTAGTAGTTTTTTATTTTGGGCGTTACCCCTTCATAAGGGCGAACACAAGGTTCGCCCTTACAAAGGGGTCAGGCCATTCCGGGGTACGCTTCGCTTCCGTCCCTTTGGGACCGCTCCGCGCCCTGCAAGTCCTTAACGCGCAGGGTAAGGAATTGATTTTAATGTTTATTCGGAAAAGAGGGACGGAGGTTTGAATAAATGAATATAATAATGGGATGATTCAAATAATATGCAGCATATAGATAAATTGCTTTATGAACTTTCTTATGCAGTATAATGAGATTTTTGTTAAGAAAATAAGCATATCTTTCTTACAACAGGAATGGACTTACAAGAAGTATCAAGATATTTTGTTGAATGATGTTACTATACCACCTACACTTAGGGACGCAGATCTCTCTTTGCTGTAGAGAATAGGCATACTTATTTTTATAGCTAAATTCTTGACATTGTATATACTTATGTATATACTTTTATAAGGAGAGAAACTATGCAGACAGTGAAGGTTTTTAAGAGCGGAAACAGCCAGGCAGTCAGAATTCCAAAAGAGTTTTCAATAGATGAACAGGAACTGTATATACAAAAAATTGGGAATACTCTTATATTAACTTCTATGGATGATCCTTGGAGTCCATTACGAAAGAGTCTGGAAATGTTCTCAGATGATGTATTCTCAAATGGAAGGGAACAACCTGAGTATCAGGAAAGAGAAGATAT
>DAOVSY010000036.1 GCA_030633365.1 Spirochaetaceae bacterium
CAGTTCAAGAACTCTGTTTGCAAGATTCTCTATAAAATAACGGTCGTGGGACACAAATAATAAGGTTCCTGAATATCCCTCAAGTGCATCCAGTAAGATATCTTTGGAGTGAATATCCAGATGATTTGTGGGTTCATCCAGAATAAGTAAATTTACAGGAAAAAGTAAAAGCTTTAACAAGGCAAGACGGCTTTTTTCGCCACCACTAAGTACATTTAAAGGTTTAAAAATATCATCATTTCTAAAAAGAAATGCACCCAGAAGAGCACGTAGTTTAGGAATAAGTTCTGTAGGAGTAGATTCCTCCATCTCTTCTATTATTGTATTATTGTTGTTAGTAAAAGAATCCTGTTCCTGGGAGAAATAGGCAATTTTAACACCAGTTCCATAGTTTATACTTCCTGTAAAATTATTATCAATTTGTGCGATAATTTTTAAAAGAGTAGTTTTACCTGCGCCATTTTTTCCTGCAATGACAATTCGTTCACCTTTTTCAATTTCATAATCAAGGTTTGATAGAACTTTATTTTCTCCATAAGCCTTGGATATCCCCTTTAGAGAAAGAACCTTTTTACCGGAATGAGGCGGCTCTGGAAATGTTAGATGCATTTTTTTGAGATTTTCGGGTATTTCAATTATTTTTATTTTTTCAAGAGTTTTTATACGGCTTTGAACCATAGATGCTTTTGATGCGTTATATCTGAAACGACTGATAAATTCTTCCAGCTTTGTAATTTCTTCCTGTTGTCTCTTATATTGTTCTATAACAATTATTAGTTCTGCTTCTCTTGTTTTCTCATATGAGCTGTAATTACCTTTATAACGTTTTAAATCACCATTAAATAGTTCAATAACTTCATTTACAGTTACATCCATAAAATATCTGTCATGAGATACAATTAGTAAACCACCACGAAATTTCTGAAGAAACTCTTCCAGCCAGTTTCTGGCTTCTATATCCAGATAATTGGTTGGTTCATCCAGTAACATGATATCAGGGTTTTCCAGCAGCACTTTAGCAAGAGCTATTCTCATTTGCCACCCACCGGAAAACTCATTACATGTACGACTAAGATCTGAATATTTAAAACCTAGCCCCATTAAGACATGGGAAATTAATTCTTTTCTGTTATAGTAGGAATTTGCCAATAGCTTTTCATGAATAAAATGATGTTTTTCAAGTAAACCAGGCAGATCTTTTGAGTCTTCTTTTAGAAGACTAAGATCTTTTTCAATTATTACAAGAGATTCTGATTCTCTATGCAAAAAAGAAAAAGCTTCATCTGCCTCCTCTTCCAGAGTTCTTCTTTTATATGAGAGCCCTGATTGAGGTAAGTATGAAATTCGTACATCTGGTCCTGAGGAGATAGAACCACTGTCAGCATGAACAATACCCCCAATAACCTTCATAAATGTGGTTTTACCACTACCGTTCCCTCCGGACAGAGCTACCCGGCTTTTGGATGATAAATTAAGATTTAAATTTTTTAGTACATCTCTGTCCCCAAAGGATACTGTAATATCATTTAACTGTACAAAGGACATTCTTAGCTCCTAATTTGCAGAAAATGCTATAACCACAGGTGAAATACTTTTTTTACTTACAATATTTTCATCACTAATATCTTTTTCAGGGACATATGTAAGCCTAAGTTTATTTCCATCTAAAGTATAAAGAAAATCTATAGGTATTATTCTTTCACCATATTTAAAATTAAAAGTAATAATACTTGTATATTCTTCTTTTAATTCATTACTAATAAAATTATTAAATCTAATTTTCCCTTTACCTTCAGAACCGGAAGGTATTATTTGAGGTACTAAGCGATCATAGTTTTCCCAGGTAAAGCTGCCATCAATCTGCATTTTTATATTACCATATGCATTACTTGAAAAGCTTGTACCTGCTTCAATAAGAGAGTTGTAAAGACCTTCTCTACGTTCTGTTTCTGTTAATATAATATCTTCCAAACCATCAATAACATGGTAAGTTGTAATTATCTTTTGATCTTCATAATAATAACTGACCTGTAGCTTAGTATCTGAGAGTACATGTACTACAATTCCATCTTCGCCCAAAGAAAAGGATCGTTTATCAACTAAAACAGGAGTATCCCATAAAAAATTTATACTATGATTATTGCTTACTATTTTTAAGTTTTTATTTTCCAGGTCCGGGAACAGACCAGTCTGGGGAGTAAAGTATCTAAGATCAATTGCAGAATTTTTAATCATTTCAATATAACTCGAAGGGTGGTAAATTTTCGTGAATGCAGTATCAATTAGAATTACGGCTGGATTTTCTTTTTCTTCCAGACTTACTGAGTTGTCATAGATATCCAGATAGTGATCAAAACAGTAACCTGTTACTCCCTCTTCTGTAATAACCTTATACCAATATCCTTCATACTGCCCAATAGTAGAAATATCTGAAGTTTTTCCATATACCTTTAATATCTGATCTTTTCTCATTTTATAAGCTCTGTCAGAATTAATATCCGGTTCTTCTCTAATTAGTAATCCGTCTTTTAAATTTCGTGCGTAGATATTACTATATTCAGATACAACTTTTGAGTTTTTTTCTGCCTGTGCCTGATCTTCGAATATTGCTACTCTCCATCGATCTATCTGAATAGGTTCATTACTGCTTCCATCAGTAATCAAATATACATCTGCAAGTTCCGATTCACTTATAACGGTTATATTTTGTCCTGTAGATAATGAGCTTTCATCCAGTGACCATAAAACTGTTCCATAGCCAAGAACTTTTTTACTGCATGACATTAAAGATAGAATTATTATTAGACCGGTAATTATCCGGATATGTTTGCTGTTCATAAATACCCTCTGTAAAGGTTTTATAAAACAGAAAGTAGTAATTAATCAAGGTCGTTATAAATTAGTTGTTATAAATTATAAGGACTTTACCCTGCTCAATTAGATTCAAATTGTTTTGTCTGGACAAAATTTTATCTGCATCTCTTGTGGATATTAGTAGATCTGTATTATTTATGCCAAAAATACCTCTTGCTTTTAACTCAAGGGGGGATTGGCCTATTCTTTCAAGATCTAAAGAATCCAAAAAAAACTGATATCCAACAGATCCGGATTTTCTTATAATTTGCGGATCTATCATGATATGATCCATTACAGGATTTAGTTTTTCATCATATATTTTTGGAAAGAGACTTGGGGTAAATGATCCTTCACTTTGTTTTCCATACATAGGGAGTTGTTTATCTACATATATAACTATGCCAGTAAAATCAGCAGATGGAATAAAATCCAGTATTGGGGATAATTTATTTGTTCTGGTATGAGGTATAAATAGATCAGCAATATGGGGATATATATCCAAAGTGTATTTTGTATTAAGTATTTTTAAATTATTGTTAAAAAGGGAACTTACTTTTACAAGTTCCGGAGATAAATCAAAAATTGCAGTAATAACATCCTGATGAATATTAATGAAACTTTCTCCATTTGTTCTGGAGTCTATTATTATTGATTCTATTCCTTTAAGTAAAATATAAGGTAGATTTTGTTTTATTTCTGATTCAATACTAAATTTTAAAGATGGAAGAGGTCTGTTTATATTATTAAGCGGGCTTGTTACATATATTTCAAGTTGTTGCATATTCCAATTAATAGAATATTCTACTACAGGTTCTATTTCATTGGTAAATACAGTGACATTTATCTGTATAAAAAGGAGAATTAGAAGAATTTTAAAGAGTCTATAATATACCATCTTTTAGAACATCGGTCATTTTTGTAACCATCCTTAATCTAATTACTCTGAACGTGAGAAGGGTTTGTCTCCAAAATAAATACCTGCCCACTCCCATTGTCCATGAATTTCGGGATCAGCAGGGAAATTTACTCTTCTAAAATATAAGTACCATGTGCTGATTCTATATGACCATCCCCATGTCTTAAGATAAGCTTCCTGCATATTTGATTCTGCATCCATATCTAAAGAATATCTAACTCTGTTTTTCATAAAAGTATTAAGTTTATCCAAAAAATCAGTGTTAGCTTCAGTCTTTTCCTGCTCCCAGGACACTGCAAAGAAATTTATTTTTGCTCGATAATTTGATAATCTTCTATAATCTTTAGTTCTAATAGCATATTTAACAGAATTTACAAGATCTTCCAAATTTTCCATAGTCCAGTTTTTATTTCTATAATCATAGAAATCAATTATAGGTTTTATTTTGCTTACAGCTTCAGGATAGCCAGGTACATTTGATTCAGGATACTGAAGAAAATTCTTGTAAGCCTGAATTGATAGATTCCATTCTCCCAGTTCTTCATATGTTTTGGCCAGATAAAAATAAGCTGGTCCTTTTTCAATATCGTTTCCAAAGTTTGAAAGAAGCTCCTTATAATAATTAACTTTTTTTTGAGGAATATCGACAAGCTCTATCAGATTTGAAAGACATATATAATGAATAGATTGTCCCCTGACTCTAAGATCAGCATAGTTTTTAAGGATTCTGTCAAAATAATGGATGGCAAACGGAATCGCTTCACTTGTCAGATAATTTTGGGCTGTCATAAGAAGATAGTAGCCGTTAAATGGATCTTTCGGATTCTTTTCAACATAAGTTGTTAAAAAGAGATTTAATATTTCAAGCTCACCCTGTCCATGAAGTATTTTTGATATTTCCTGAATAAGTATAAAGTTTATTTCAGGATTATTTGATTGCTCATTCATGGCTTGTGAAAGTTGAATCAGCTCGTCTTTTTCTTTTTCAGTTCCTACAACATAATATGGAGGGGGATCTACCAGCTTACTGTAGAGACTGCAACCTCCTGGTATGAGAACTATTATTAATATCAGAATACCTGTAATTAGTTTTAATTTCATATTTAAGGTCTGATGTTATCATAGCAATGAACAGTATTCAATTGATCTTACAGTATTTTTGTTATACTCTTTGCTATCTTGAAAGCAAAACTATTATTAATAATTCCTGTTATACTGGGCCTGACATTTTGTTCTTCTACTCCCTCTTCTGATAATAATATCAATCAGACAGATATATCGGATTCAATTGACCATGATGCGCTTATTCTTGATAATATCCGCCTTCTTATAGAGGATGGATCTCTGTTTTCACTAAGTGAGTCTCTGGATCTACTTGAAGATAAAAGTGTTGGTGTAACAGAACAGGGTGAATATCTGAAGTTTGTTACAGGAAGTCTTCTTAAACTTGTTTTTCCTCTTTCTGAAAAATCTAATACAAGGGTTATTCATCCTAAATCAGGAATGCAGTCTGAGATAGTAAAAAAAGCGGGGGAGGGAGAAATCCTTGAAATACCAAATGAAGATGTTAGTTTTTTTACTTTGCTTTTGTCTTCAACTGCAGCATTGCATACTAATTCAGAAGCAGTAATGGAAAGGTCTTTGGAAATACTGGAAACTATCTATTCTTCTGATACAAAATCCTGGTTACCTGTTTATATTCGTTCATATATATTTGAAAAACAGCATTTATATAATCAGGCATTTGTAGGATATATAAATTCTCTTGCAAATGATCCCTATAGTTACCCCTCGGACCTGGGAGCAATTAGAATACTTATAAGAAACAGTGAATTTAAAAAGGCTTTTATACATATTGAAAATATTCAAGGAAGGTATAGTCAGTCTGTTGAGCTTAATTATTTGATAATTGATGCTTTAATAGGTAATAATGATCTTGAAAAAGCTTTTGAGTTAGTTTCAGATATATTGTCTGAAAATCCGGATGATATAATATTAACACTGAAATATGCAGATATTCTTCAGAGGCAGGGGCAGAATTTAAGGGCTATGAATATGCTGAATTCCATTGAATCAATAAATGGAGTGTCTTTGCTTAGTATTAGAATACGTGCATCAATACTTGTCAACAATGGTGAGTATGAAAAAGCCCTTGATTTTCTTGGTAACTCCATGGAAAATTACCCGGAAGATACTGAACTTCGTAATATTTATGGAAATATTTTACTATTAACTGGAAAGGAAGGGGAGGGGCGAGAGTATTTGGAAAATAGTCTCTTGCTAAATCCAGATAGTTTAGAAAGCCTGCGTCTGTTAACATTGGAAGCAATGGCTTCTAAATCCTGGATCCGGGCAGCAGAGTTTATTGATGAACTAATTGAGAAAGAAGATTCAGATGAATATTTAAGGTATGCAGTAGAGATCAATTATAATCTTAGCAATTATAAAAAAGCTATGGAATATAATTTAAGAATTATAAGTGATGGTACACCATTACATATCGATTACTATAATAACGTAGATTTATTATTAGCTGATGGAAAAACATCCAATGTTATTAATACTGTCAATAATTGGATAAAAAAGAGTAACAGTCCTATAGATAAAAGTTATTTTTACTATTTAAAGAGTCTTGCTATAGATGATCTTTATGCAAAACTTGATGTCTTAAGACAGGCTTTATTTGAAAATTTGCAAAATTTGGAAGCAATTTTAGCTATTTCAGATACATATTATCAATTGAATGAAAAACGCAACTCTTATCGTTATCTTAAACAAGCATTAATTCTTGTACCAGAGAATGAAACTATAAAAGAAAAGCTAAGAAAACTGGAAAGGGAGCTTTAGGATGATCTGTCTAACCTTAATGGAAAATTCTATCGAAGCGAATTTAGGAGTACTAAAACAGAATCTGGCTTTTATAGATATGGTGGAATTAAGACTGGATATGCTGACTGATCCTATGTTGATCCCTCCGGAAATAGTAAAATCGAAATTAGGAATTTCTACAATTATTACATATAGGAAAAAAACTGATGGTGGAAAATATGATGGTTCGGAAGCACAAAGAAGAGCAGTTTTAATTGCCTGGTACAGGGCTGGTTTTGATTATATCGATCTTGAAATGGAAACATCTATTTTAGAGATTGAACAATCAGTTAAACAAAATAGAACAAAAATAATTCGTTCTTACCATGATTTTAAGAAGGTTCCTGATAATCTGGAGAATATTATAAGGAAACTTGCTTCCAGACCAGGGGAAATAGCAAAAGCTGCAGTATATCCCTGTAACAGTAGTGATACTTTAAAACTGTTGGAAGTTTTTGATAAAGTTAAGGACATTAAAGATAAAATAATATTGGGAATGGGGGCTTTTGGTTTCCCTTCAAGAATTCTTTATAAAAAACTAGGATCCATACTTTCTTTTTGTTCAAAAAAAGAAAATTTAGGTGCTCCAGGCCAGATTAGTCCTTTCGAGATGAAAAATATTTACAGAGCAGATAAAATTACTGGTTCCACTTCTATTTATGGAATAATTGGTAATCCGGTCATGCATTCTAAATCTCCGGAACTTCATAATTTGGCATATCAGAGGGCTCAAATAGATGCTGTTTATGTTCCATTTATGGTAGATAGTATAGATTCTTTTTTTCAATTGGCAAACTTTTTGAAAATAGAAGGTTTTTCAGTAACAGTTCCCTATAAAGTCAATATTATGGATTATTTAGATGAAAAAAGCCCTGAACTGGAAACAGTTTTATCCTGTAATACTGTTGTTAGAAGAGGTGAATTGTGGAAAGGTTATAATACTGATCCTGATGGATTCTTAAAACCTCTTCTTTCTTTGGTCGATATTTCTAAATTAAATACATGTGCTGTAATTGGAGCCGGAGGTGCTGCCAGAGCAGTAATAAGCGCTTTAAAAAGTATGAATTTGGCTGTTTCAATTTTTAATCGTTCAGAGTTAAGGGGGAAAGAACTGGCCATGGATACTTCATGTACATTCTTTCCTTTAACTAAAATAGATCTTTTATATGAATTCGATCTTATAGTTCAAACAACAACTGTTGGAATGTCTCCTCTGGAAGATGAAACACCTTTGCCCGGGTATAATTTTAAATCTGGTCAGATTGTATATGATATTATCTATACACCTTTAAAAACAAAACTTCTTACAGATGCAGAATCTGTCGGGGCTATTGTTATTGGGGGTATGGAAATGTTGACAACACAGGGTAGAAGCCAGTTTGAGATTTTTACAAATCAATCTTTTCCAATAGAGGAATAAAAGAGAGAGCTTTTAAGCCTTTTTACCTTGCTCATTTTTCTTACTATAAGCTCGATCTTGTCTTCTTCTGGTAAAGATATTGCATTTAATAAAAGATCTTCCTTCGATTTGTCAAAATCAACAGGTTTTACCAAATATATACTTAGTTTTTCAATTGGATTACCAAAAGTAACCTCTAATAGTTCACTTTTACTCTCTATAGCTCTTTCAATTAATCTTACTTTTCCAATATAGTCCATTCCAGAAGCTTCTGTTTTTTCAGTACGGATATTGCCATGTTGTATCTGATCCGGGAATAAAATAAGTTTTTTTGAAATTCGAATTTTGAATCCATTATGTTCATCTGAATGTAAATTTAGCGAATTAAGTCTGGAATTTAATTCATCCATAAAGTTAAAATCTTCGATTGCTTCAGAGGAAGTATTTTCTGGTATTTTAATTATATCTGTAAACTTTGACGAATCTGGTTTATAGTATATATTTTTTTCTTCAATTTCTTTCAAATTCTTTTGTATTCCAGGAACACTTATGCCTGCACTTTCAATAATTGCTTTCCATTCTTTAACAGAATCTGTATCCATTAAATATATTCCATCAGCCAGTTCTTTAATTATATATATCTGCAGGTTCTGAAGATGTTGGATTATTATTCGTTTTTCCGGATTAACAGAAAGTATGATCCCTTCATATATCTTTACTCTGTTGTAGTCCTCTCTCCATGATTCTACAGATACAAGAATATTCTGGGGAATAGGTCTTGCACTAAGATTTTCCAGAGTTTTAATTATATTAGAGGAATGAAGTTTACTGTCATGACCTCTGGTATAAGAAGCTCTGTTCAATTCAAAGTCAGGATAAAGATCAAATTTCTTAATTTCTGTTAGACAGGCAAACTTAATTCCATCTTTAAGACAAAGCCAAGGTTTGACAGTCAGATCAAAACTAGGTTGAACTATCAAAGGAGGTTCTGTAAATTCTTTACCTGATAATTGTTCATTTAAATATAGATTAACAATATATCTATTATTTGTAAGTACAAGAAAGTTAAGTGAAATTAAAGAATTTAAAATTGAATCGGTATTGTAATAATTGATAGAAGATTTTTTTATTATCAATAACAAAAGTTTTTTTATACTTCCAATATTATAGCTTTTCCCTGAAGGGACTGCATTTAAAAGCTTATCAATAACATCTGAAAGATTACTTATTGTTTTCCATGATATGTTTTGTTCAATAATAGAAGATGCATATAACATATATCGTTCTCTAATATCAAGAGAACTAAATTCCTTAAGATTATTTTCTAAAATAATCAATTCATCAGAATTTATATCTATAAGAGACAGACTTTCTAAGCTTTGGAGTAAAAGATCAAGACGGGTCCCTGTTTTTTCTTCTGTAAGCAAAGTTGGAAATATTCCATTAATTTCATCCTGAGCCTTTTTTTTAATTGTTCCATCAAGTTTTAAAATATCCGGGAATTTATATATAAAAGAAAAAAAGGCAGTCACTAAAGCATCTGTAAACCAAAGGTTAGGGATTTTTTTTTCATTGCAGTCCATAGAAGGAAAAAGTAGATTTGTATCCACTATTTTGTTTTTGAATAGATCCTCAAAAACAGGACTGATTCTTATTCTTCCGCTATCAGAATCTCTATAGATAAGGAGTCTTTCTTCCAGGTTTAAAAGCAAATGATGAATGGACATGAAAGAACGATCAGGGCCTAAAAAATCATGAAGTTCATGAATATCTGTCCCGGAAAGAAAATCAATAGAAGTTAGGATTAGAGCATCATCATTATCAATCATACTTAGAATTCTATTTTCTGTATCCTCTCTCAATAGAAAATCTGCAAGATCATCAATTAGTGAGTGTTTATTAAAGGGAGTTTTAAGCTTTCCCAGATAATTCCGCATTATTGCAAAAAAATCTTCGTCTGGCAGAGCTACCATTACTTTTTTCCAGTATTCAGTTGTGTTCAGCATAGCAGTCTATTATAGACTAAAAAAAGGATGCTCTGCAAGTCGCGTATTTTTTGTCTCACGATTCGTTAAAAAAATGAGAGGTGACCAAACATCGAGCCTAAAAAATACTTTCTTCCAGATCAAATCAATGTTAAAACTATATAAGCAACCTAAGGAGATATTAATGAGTTACATTATTGCATTGGATCAGGGAACAACAAGCTCACGGGCTCTTTTAATTGATAAGTCAGGAACTATTAAAGGATCAGCTCAAAAGGAGTTTCCTCAAATATATCCTCAGGCAGGGTGGGTTGAACATGATCCTATGGATATATGGAATGTTCAGCTTGAAATGCTGCAGAAGCTGGTTGAGGAACAGAAAGTAAAACCGGAAGAGATAGCTGCTATTGGAATAACCAATCAAAGAGAAACAACTATTGTCTGGGATAGAAATACAGGAAAACCAGTATACAATGCCATTGTATGGCAATGTCGACGAACAGCAGATTATTGTAACAGTTTAAAAGCCAGAGGTCTTTCAGAAACTATACATAAAAAAACAGGCCTTGTAGTTGATGCTTATTTTTCCGGTTCCAAAATAAAATGGATTCTTGATAATGTACCTGGAGTAAGAGTTAAAGCAGAAAAGGGTGATGTTCTGTTTGGTACAGTTGATACCTGGCTTGTCTGGAAGCTGACAGGTGGTAAGGTTCATGTGACTGATTATACAAATGCAAGCAGAACAATGCTTTTTAATATTAATACCATAGAGTGGGATCAGGAATTACTGAATGAGATGGATATCCCTAAAAGTATTCTTCCTGATGTTAAACCCTCCAGTTATGTTTATGGACAGACTGATATAAATCTCCTGGATTTGGAAATCCCCATAGCTGGTATTGCCGGAGATCAACAGGCTGCTCTATTTGGTCAGATGTGTATAGATAAAGGATCATTTAAAAATACCTATGGTACTGGTTGTTTCATGCTAATGAATACAGGCGAAAAACCTGTATTTTCCAGGAATGGCCTCCTTACTACAATTGCACTTGGTCTTGATGGAAAGATTAGCTATGCTCTGGAAGGAAGTGTCTTTATGGCAGGAGCAGTAATTCAATGGCTTCGGGATGATCTTAAAATAATTGAGAGTGCAGAGGAGACTGAAGCTATTGCTCTTTCTGTTGCAGATACCAGGGGAGTAAACTTTGTTTCTGCTTTCCAGGGCTTGGGTACTCCCTACTGGGATATGGGAGCTAAAGCTGCAATTCATGGTCTTTCAAGAGGGGCTGGGAAGGCACATATTGTAAGAGCCGCGCTTGAATCCATTGCTTTTAGAACAAAAGATATTGTTACAGTTATGGAAAAAGAGGCTGGAATAACTTTGTCAGATATGAGGGTGGATGGTGGAGCCTGCAGGAATAATTTTCTTATGCAGTTTCAGAGTGATATTTTAAATAATAATATCTTGCGACCTGGGAATATAGAAACAACTGCAATGGGTGCGGCATATCTTGCAGGTCTGGCTGTAGGTTTCTGGTCAGGGATGGAAGAGCTTAAAGATATTTGGGTAAAGGAAAGAGTTTTTAAACCCACCATGGAGGACTCAAAAAGAAAAGAGCTTTACGCTGGTTGGAAGGATGCAGTTGGGCGTTGCTTAACCTGATTTAGAACAAAAACGATCAAAACAAGAGAAAATAGATCAGAAAAGATTTGACATATAGATATTATGATTATAAACTTGTTTTTTATTGGAAGTTAGGAGAGTTATGAGTGCTAATATAATTCCGGCAGCCAGGCAGGCGATGATAGTTGATATTATTAAAAGAGATGGCCTGGTTACAGTTGAAGCATTGAGTAAAAAACTTGATGTATCTGTTATTACTATTAGAAGAGACCTTTCTGTTCTGGAGGAAACCGGTGTTCTTGAAAGAACTCATGGCGGAGCAGTTTTTACTAAACCAATAGAAAGAGAATTTGATTATTCTGAAAAGGATAACTTTAATAAAGAACAAAAAGAGAGTATCGGCAAGGCTGCAGCTGCCCTGGTTGAGGATGGAGACACTATATTTATAAACAGTGGTTCTACCACATATCAGGTAATTCGATTTCTTGAAGGTAAAAAAGATTTACAAATTATTACAAATAATGCAGCAGCAGTAGCCGACTTTGGCGGCAGACCGGGAATTGATCTTATTTTAACTGGTGGTATATTCAGGCATCAGTCAAATTGTCTTATTGGCGATTTTGCAATAAATACAGTAAATATGGTTGTTGCTTCGAAAATAATTATGGGTGTTGATGGAATGAGTTTTAAAGAAGGGCTTACTTCGCCTGTTTATCAGGAAGCTGGAATTACAAAAGCAATGATAGACAGAACTCAGGGACAGGTAATTTGTGTTGCAGACTTTTCTAAAATTGGAAGAGTAACTAATTTTGTCACTGCTCCCATGTCTGTGGTAAATACTTTAGTTACAGACTGGATGTTTGATGAAGAACTTAGGGTCGAAATGGAAGGTATTGGAATTAAAATAGTAAAATCTGATAGGGATCTATAGATTGGAAATATTAGATATAAGTTTAATTCCTGATATTTTATGTAGTAATCTGGAATATTTATTTACAGATATTGATGACACTATTACTACAGAAGGTATGATGCCGGCTTCGACTCTCTCAGATATATGGAAACTTTCACAAACTGGAATTAAAGTTGTTCTTGTTACAGGCAGACCTGCCGGATGGTGCGATTATTTTGCCCGGATGTGGCCAATAGCTGGTATAATTGGCGAAAACGGAGCTTTCTATTATTCCTACAACAGAGATGAAAAGAAGATGAAACGGGTTTATCTTCAATCAGAGGATGAACGTAAAAAAGGACAAAAAAAGCTTAATATTATAAAAAAAAGAGTTCTTGAAGAAGTTCCAGGTAGTGGAGTTTCTTCTGATCAGGCATTTAGAATTGCAGATCTGGCAATAGATTTTTGTGAAGATGTAACTCCATTGGGCATTGATCAGGTTCAAAAAATATGCAGTATTGCAGAAGAGGAAGGTGCAGTCTTTAAGGTCTCAAGTATTCACATAAACTGCTGGTATGGAGATTATGATAAGCTGATATGTTTTGATAGACTTTTAAAGGATTTTACTGGTAAATCACTTCATGAAATTGAGGAGAAAATAATTTATATTGGAGATTCACCAAATGACGAACCCATGTTCAAGGAATTGAAGTATAGTGCTGCAGTTAACAATATAGTTAATTTTCTGGACAGTATGGAACATTATCCGGTTTATAAATCAGATAAGGATTCCGGAGATGGGTTTAAAGAAATTGTGGATGTTATTTTAACAAAAAGGGGATATTGATCCGTTGGGGCTGGTTTCACTGTTGGGGCACGGCGCGTCGTGCCCTTACATGTCTTTCCAAACAGAACGTATTCTGCATATCTCAGTTTTATCAATAAAAAGGGCATGTAAAAAATTCTCTGACTGGTCTTTTCCCATTGAAAGCCCTACAATATCACCATATTTTGCTTCTGATAAAAAATTTATTTCCAGAAGGTATGGTATATGGTTTTTTCTGTAATCCGGATCAATACCTTCCATACCCCATTCAACATATTTGATATTATTTACATGATTATTTAAATCCAAATCACTGTATCTTACATGGAATAACTTTGTAGGAAGAGAATCCCCCGCAGAGGGGAGCTTTCCAAGTGGACGGTTAAACCCTC
>DAOVSY010000428.1 GCA_030633365.1 Spirochaetaceae bacterium
GCCACTCTCAATCTTTTTTTCCCTCTTATCGATAAACAATCGCATTTCACCTGCCGGAGCCCATAAAACAAGCCCTTTCAACTCAGAAGATCGTTTTCCAGCTATATATCCTGCCAGAGCCCCTCCCATACTCAAACCCAGAAGAATAATATTATTTTCATCAATCATATCCAGATTTTTAAAATAATCCATAATTAAGGAGGCCTGTTCTGCTTCACCAGAAAAAGTCATATCTGTAAAACTCCCATCACTTTCGCCACTTCCAAGAAAATCAAATCGAATACTTGCAATACCGTTATCAGCCATTAGTCTGGAGAAACGTACAAACATAAAGCCAGGTTCCATCCTGTCCCCACTAAACCCATGATATAGAATAACACCTGGATACTTATTAGAACTATTTGTATCCGGAAGATGAAGCATTCCTCTTAAAATACCTTTACCAGTATCCAATTCAACATACTTTTCCATTCCGTTTCTCCTTAGAACCCATAGCTGACCAGGTAGGGACGCATAGCCGAGCAGCAACGAAGTTGCGACCAGGCATTTTAAAAGTGTATCATAGGACGTCTGCTAATCATAGAAAAGAAAAGTTTTAAAATCTATAAGATGCAATATTGCACCAATTAACAAGAAAATGTATGGTGTGTGTATAATAATTTATGATGGAGTTAAAATGGATAAGCACATAGAAAAAAATATAATTGAGATTGATGACAATCTGGATTTACTACAATATATTAATTTCAAGCTTGCAACCATGGGAAAACCGTACTTTTATAAACTTGAAATTGAACAACACTGTGGAAATGGAGAGACAGGAGAAACAACAACAAGAAACTTTATCGATATAGCCAGTAATCTTATACAGAATTATAATGAAAGAAACAGGCTCTTAACTGATTATCTTTGTGCAGCGGATAAGCGAATAAATGGATTTCTGAAGAGATACTTTGATGGTATTGGAGAAGAAATAGCAGATATTCCAACAGGTACTTTTGTATTAGACAGAGCTGGACTGGCAAGATATATGAGTCTGCCACCGGATAAAAATGAATATATCAATGAATATGTTTCATCTTACAGAATAAAACAGGGAGTTCTGCATAACCCCAAACATGACCGAAGAACAACAGTTGGAACATTTCATATTGTTGCAGACGGTCTTCCTGTTCCGGCAGATAAAAAGGAAGTTCCAAGAATTGCCTTTGCCAGACTTCTTAAACATGCTGTTAATCCACCGGATGATCTTTTAACCCTGCCATTTACTTCATCACAAAAAGATAAGGCAAAATTATTTACCTCGGTTTATATGAAGCCTCTTGTTTCTCCTGCTGTAGCAGGAATCTTTTCTGAAAAAAGAATGGAAATCAGATACTTTGCTCCTTCATCCCTTGTAAGTAATATTGACTTTGTTGAATCAATTTTTGGAAATGCAGGAGATCCGGGCCTTATAGAAAATGATCCCGCTCTGGATGTAGATACATGGAGCGGACATACAGGATGTATTATACTAGCTCCCCATATACTCTCATATACAAAAAAAGAACTTGGACTACCCCACTTTGATGATGCTACAGCCAGAGAACGGAAAGATGGAATGTGCTGGAAAGATGATGTTGAAATCTATAATAATGGAAGTCCATTCAAAATTTCCTGTAGAAACAGTGATGGTGTTGTAGTTACAATAATAGCTGATAATTACTTTGGATATACAAAAAAAGAAGTAAAAACACAAATATCCTATTCTGCTAATTTACTTGGCCTTTCAGAAGAAGAACACGCTGGAGGAGCCCTGGTATTTCCAAGAAGAAATCTTGGAGAATATTATATTCCAAATATAAAAAAACATAGTTTTAAGGAAGTTAGAAAACTCTTCCCGGATCTTATGAATATGAATCCAAAAAATTATGGAGTAGATAAAAAGTATCCTAACATTATATACCTTCCGGAAAATGTAGAAATCAGCCTCTATAATCAGGAAATAAAATGGGAATACGGTGGTAAAGAAAATGTTTTAAGACTAAACCCGGAAAATAGATACATCCTCCCTGATGGAAGTAAAGTTCATATAGAAAAGCATCCTGAGGCACCTGTATGGCGTCTTATAGGTACTCATCCCGATGGAACATTTTGCCATAAACCATTTACTGTTTCTGGTGGAGGAAAATCAGAAATATCAAAATCCCTTCTTAATTCTATTATTTATGACACATTTTTTATTAATAACCTCCATGAGGATTTTGATGATGTAGAAAAAATATTTAAATATGATTATAAACTTAGATGGAAAAATGATAAAAAAAGAACTCGCCCATCCAGAGAGTTTCTTAGTTTTGGAAGATCTCTTGGCTCAGTTATTAAATTATTGAATTCATCACCTTTATATACTGATAAATATAATAATTTTATAAATTCTTTACCGAACAGAATAAAAGCACTTGCCTTGTACATCAAAGGTTTTTATAGACCAGACTGGGGAGATGATTGGAGAAACCATTTTAATGTTAGAATAATAAATGGGAAACAGGGGAATGCCCTTCAGTTTGAAGGGAGAATGATAGTTGCAAGTTATCTGAGGGTAGGCTTTGCACCAGATAACAGCTGGTATATTCATAAACTAAGAACTGATTTTGTTGCATCTGAGAAACTGCAGCAGGAAGATGATATTTCTGTTTCTATTACAATAGATTCCAATAAATTGAATGGTCTGCCTGACAGATTTAAAGACACTAGCCTAAAACTTATAAATAATTGTGAATTTAAACTTTTTCAAAGACCAGATGAAGCTATAAATAGAGGTTATGATATTGAAGCTGAAAGGGATCTGGCCGGAAAAAACAATTTTATTTCCAATTATGAACCACTTACTAAAGAAAATGCAAAAGAACTTATTGATAATGCAATAAGCTTTGATGAATATACAGAGCCAATACAAAGTGTTATTAAGGAAGGCGCATCAGCAACAAATGGAACATGGTTTATCTCTCCATCACATCCACGTAAACTTGAAAATGGTA